>NZ_JBLODY010000089.1:0-15693 GCF_047785625.1 Solidesulfovibrio sp. C21 | reverse complement strand
CCCCAGAACCCCCCACCCTCCCCAAAAAACTTTTAAAGGGGTTAGGGTAAATTTGACCGCTACGTCTTTAATGCGGCGCTTCGCCGCTGGCGTGGTTGTCGCCGCAATCGTGTCCGGCGTCGAAGGGCGAAAGCCCTTCGTGCCGCCGGGCCAATTGCGGCGACAAATGCCGGACTCCCGCCGCCCGCCATAGTCCCACCCGGCAAAGCGTAAAAGGGGGTCCGGGGGACATCAAGTCCCCCGGCGGAGAGGTGCAGGAGAGGCAGAGCCTCTCCTGCCGGGGCCAGGGCAGCGCCCTGGCCGCCGGAAGCCTTTTACACTTTAAACCTGCCGGCAGACGTAGAGCACCAGCCCGACGACGGCAAGGGTAATGCCGGCCGCGCCAATGGGGCCGGGCCAGGGGCCGGCCAGAAGCAGGGTCTCGCCGAGCAGGGAGAAGACGACTTCCAGGGACTGGGTGGCGTCGGTCGCGGCCAGCTCGTAAGCGGTCCTGGCCCGGCTGCGGGCCCGCAGGAACAGCGAGGTGGCGATGACGCCGGAAAAAAGCGCCACCAGGGCGGTCTGGACGACCTGTCCCTGGGACGGGGCCGGCGGGTGGGTGACCGCGACCAGGATCAGCCAGAAGGGGATCGAGCCGATGGTGAGGAGCAGGGTGGGCGTGCGTCCGGCGTCGAGCGCCGGCTGGTCGATGCGCGGGATGCGCTTGCCGCCGCCGTGGCGGGCTTCCCAGACGAGCTGGTTGCCGAGCGGGTAGGCCAGGGCCGCGACCAGCACGGCGGCCACGCCCCAAAGCCTCCCCAGGTCGGTCGCGCCGCGCGCCTGTTCGAGGTTGACCAGCACGATGCCGCAGAAGATGAGCGCGGTAAAGGCCAGCCCCTTGCGCGGCACCTTGCGCCCAAGGAACGCCAGCACCAGCGGCGTGGCCAGGATGGTGGACTGCCAGGTGGTGGCCACCACCCAGCCCGGGGAAAAGGCGGCGGCCAGGGTGACTCCGGCGTAAAAAACGCCGAAGCCGACCGAGCCGGCCAGGGTCCAGAAGACGGGATTGCGGCCGAAAAGCGTGAAGGCTTCCTTAAGCGCCTTGGGTCCGCCGGAAGCCAGCGTCCAGGCCAGGAGCACGGGCAGCATGAAGGCGTAGCGCAGGCTGGCCGACCAGACCCAGTGCCCGCCCTCCAGGCTCATGGCCCGGTTGAGCACGAAGGTGCTGCTGAAAAACAGGGCGGCCATGGCCCCCAGCGCGATAAGGCGGCCCATGCGGGGCAATCAGGCCAGTCCGGTTTCGGCGGCGACGTCGCTGATGGCGGCGATGGCCAAGGCCAGAAATTCGTCCAGGGGCACGCCGGCCTTGTCACATTCCAGGATGTTGGCCCGGCGCACGTTGGCGGCAAAGGCCTTGTCCTTCATCTTTTTTTTGATGCTCTTGGGCTTCATGCCGATCATCTTGTCCGGCCGCACCAGGGCGGCGGCGGAGATGATGCCGGTGACGGTCTCGGCGGCCCGCAGGGCGAAGTCGAAGGGGGTCTGCGGCGTGACGCCGGTGTGCTCGTCGTTGTGGGCGGCGATGGCGTGCAGGGCCTCGGGGGGAAGCGCGCCTTCGGGCAGCAGTTCGGTCAGGGCCAGGCCGTGGCGCTCGGGAACCTCGGCGGTCTGGGGGTAGTCCAGGTCGTGGAGCAGGCCGGTCAGGCCCCAAAGCTCCGGGTCCTGCCCGAGCCGGGTCGCTATGGCCCGCATGACGACTTCGGTTTCGCGGCCGTGGGCCACCAGTCCGGGATGGGGATTTTGGGCCGCAATGAGCGTCACGGCCGTCGTGCGATCGATCATGAGGGATCCTTTGGAGTTTCGGCGGGGTGCAGGGCGTCGAGGTCGGCCCGGATGTCCTTGGCCACGCGTTCGGCGTAGGCCAGGGCCACCTTTTTGGCGTCCTCGAGGTTGGGTATCTTGTCCTTGAGCGAACGTTTGCCGACCTGGATCTTCCAGCCCGGCGCGCCCATGCGCTCATGGATGACGGCCACGAGCAGGGCCTTGCCAAGGTTGATGTAGTGCGTGCTGTCGTCGTGCCTAGTCCATTCGGCCGTCATAACGCCTCCTGGGGGGACATCCGCCCCGCGACAATCCCTATCATTTTGCCGGCCGGCGGCAAAGGGCGCGCGAGCGGCAATATTCGATCATTGGGGAAAGCGCAGGGTGAAGGCCGCACCGTCGTGGTTGCGGACGTCGAGGCTCCCGCCAAGCTGCCGGGTCAGGTTGGCGATAAGCTGCATGCCGAGGGTGGCGCCGCCATCCGGGTCAAAGCCCTTGGGGAGGCCGGGGCCGTCATCGCTGACCACGATGACCACGTCTTTTTCTTCTTCGCGCAGCTCCACGCGCAGCAGTCCGGTCCCGCGCCCGGCAAAGGCGTGCTTGTAGGCGTTGGTGAAAAGCTCGTTGAGGACGAGCCCGGCCGGCACGGCTTTTTCGATGGGCACGTCGACCGGATCGAGACGGCAATCGAAGGACAGGCGGGGCGTTTTTTGGGCATGGCCGAAAAGACGCGGCAACAGTTCCCGGATGTAGTCGTCGAGGCGGATGCGCGACAGGCTGGTCGCGCGGTAGAGTTCCTCGTGGACAAGGGCCATGGAGGCGATGCGGTTGCGGCTTTCGCGGAAGCTTTCCAGCGCCGCCGGATCTTGAACCTGCTCTTCCTGGAGGTAGAGCAGGCCGGAAATGATCTGGAGGTTGTTTTTGACCCGGTGGTGGATTTCCTTGAGCAAGGTGTCCTTTTCGGCCAGGGACTCGCGCAGTTCGTTTTCGGCCTGTATGCGCGCGGTGACGTCCTTGTCCACGCCCCGGTACCCCCTGAACGCGCCGGATTCGTCGCGCCAGGGAACGCCGCTCGTGCTGATGGAGCGCCGCCGGCCATCCTTGGCCACGCGCCAGTGGATGCACTCGCGCACGGGTTCGTCCGCGTCTCTGGCCGCCTCGAAGACCGGCCGGACACGACCCGCTTCGCCCGGAGCCAGGAAGTCGAAAAAGGATTTGCCGAGAAGCGCCTCGGGGTCGTAGCCCATGGATTGGCGCACCTTGGCGCTGACGTAGACGTAGCGGGCGTCGGCGTCGGTCTCCCATATCCAGTCGTCCATGCTGGCGGCGATATGGGCCATGCGTTCCTGGTTGCGGCGCAGGGCGGCCAGGGCGTTTTCGCGGGCCGTCTCCTGCCGGGCGAGCAGTTCCGTCATGGCGTCCAGGGTCTTGGCCACCTTGCCGATGCCGCTCTCGCCGTAGGGCAGGCCCGTGCGGGCGGTCAGGTCGCCCCGGCCGACGCGGTCGGCGGTGGCGGCGACCCGGTCGAGCCGCCGGGCAATGACCGCGCCGCCGAAGAACCAGGCCACGCCGAGGGCCAGGATGGCGGCGGCGGCCAGAAAAAGCAGATTCGTGGCCAGGGCCTTTCTGGCCGGGGCCAGAACCACGGCTTCGGGCACTCCCACCACGAAAGTCATGTACGGCGCCTGGCTCCGAGCCAGGGAAAGCTTCTGGTAGGCCAGAAAACGCTGGCGTCCGTCGGAACCGGACTGCAGAAAGGCGCCGTCCTCGCCGCCCTTGGAGACTGCTTCCCATACCGCCGCCTTGACCGGTTGGCCCAGGGGGTTGGTCTCGGTCTTGGGCCGGTAGTAAAGCCGCACGCCTTTGTTGTCGGTGATGCCGAACATCGATCCCGGCGGCAGGAGCAGCTTGTCGAAGGCCGTGTCATAGCTGGCGAGCTTGACCGCGGCGATGAGCACGCCGGCCGTGTTGCCGGCGGCGTCGCGGAAGGGCAGGGCAAAGGGGAAGGCGGGGTCGAAGCCCGTGCGGCTGACGATGTATTCGCCGGCGGAAAAATCGCCCGTGGTCATGGCGTCGCGGAAGTGCTTGCGGTCGGCCAGGTTGACCCGGCCGTAGGGCAGGCCCGAGGCGACGATGTCGCCTTGTCGGTTGGTGACAAGAATATTGATGTAGATGGGGTTTTTTTGCAGCAGGGAGGCGAAAAGCGCATTGCAGGCCGTCGTGTCCAGGTGGCGCACTTCGGGCATGGCGGCCAGGGTGGTGAGGAGCAGCCGGGTGCTGTCGGTGATGCGGGCCTGGACCTGGGCGAAGGTGGCGGCCGAGCGCCGCGCCTCCATGGTGGCGTCGTCGACCAAGTGGCGTCGCTGCATGATGCCGTCGTAGACCTGCAAGGCCAGCGCTGGCAGCACGGCCAGAAGCGCCAGCAAGACGAGTCCTCCCCGGATGGAGAGTGTCCAGCGGATTTTCACATGCCGTCTCCCGCGCCGCCCGCAGGCAGGGTTCGCCGTGTCAGCGCCTGCCCAGAAAGGACAACAGGCGGCGGGCCAGGGTCAGCCCCACTGTCAGGTCGGCCATGCCGTGGCGCAGGGATGCCCGGGCCATTCCCCACTCCAGGCCCAAAAGCCGCCGGTTGATGTCGCTGCGAAGGGCCAGTCGTTTTTTCTCGGCCTCGAGCCCGCGCAATTGTCCGTCTAGAAACATTCCCGATCCTTTCGCAGCTCGGCGGCGGTCTGGGAAAAGACCCGGGGCAGCCGGGCCAGCCGGCGTCGCAGGCGCCAAAAGGCTCCCGCCCCCGCGACCAGACAGACGACGGCCACGCCCGCGGCCACTCCCGCCCGCCACGGCGGCGGTACGGCCAGCAGCACGGCCACGCCGGCCAGCCCCAGCCCCACGACCAGAAACGCCGCGCCCGCGCAGGCCAGAATCAGGCATTGGGCCAGACGTACCTTGGCCGCCCTGGCCTCCAGTCCCAGGAGTTCCAGCCGGTCGGCCAGGATCTCCAGGCAGATGCCGAACAGCCGGCCGCCGGCGGCCAGGGCTTCGTCAAGCGGGCCGAGCCCGGAGGCCACGCTACTTCCTGCTCATGAACCAGCCGAGAAACAGCCCCAGCAGAAAGGAGCCGCCCACGACGTGGTAGGGTTTGTCGCGCACCATCCGGTCCGCCGTGGCCACGGTTTCGTCGAAGAGCCCCTCGATGTCGGCGTATTTGTCCTTGGCGGCTTCGAGGCGCTCCTCAAGGCGTTGCCGGACCTTTTGGATGTGCTCGTCGGCCTCGCCGGCCGTGGCGTCGAGCAGGGCGCCGGCATGGCGCACGATCTCCCGCAGTTCCTCGGAAGCCTGGTCGGCATAGGCGGTTTTCCTCGGCATGGTGTTCCTCCTGGCAACAGGCTTTGTCCACTATTCTCCACGCTAGTCCGTAATGGGCGTCCTTGTCCATGTCCGGGCTTCGTCGTCTGTGGAGGCATCCGTGTCCCGGGGCGGCGTCCCGACCTCCAGAGGGAGGAAGAAATAAAACGCGCTGCCTTTTTCCGGCTCGCCGCGAAGGACGATGCGGCCGCCCATGCCCTTGGTGAGCAAGGCGCACAGCGCCAGCCCCAGCCCGGCCCCGCCCTGGCCCCGGGTGGCCGAGGCGTCGAGCAGGGTGAAGGGGGTGAAAACGGCCTGCCGTTTTTCCGGCGGAATGCCCACGCCGGTATCGATGATGCCAAAGCGCAACACGTCGCGGTCCGCGTCCTCCGTGGACCGGGCCAGTTCCAGGCGGACCCTGCCCCTGGCCGTGAACTTGACGGCGTTGTCGAGGAGATGGTCGAGCACCTGCCGGATTTTTTCGGGATCGCCGTAGGCTTCGGCCGGCACGTCCGGGTCGACGGACACGGTAAAGGCCAGTCCCTTGGCCACGGCCCGGGGGGCGCAGGCTTCGGCGGCCTGCCGGGCCAGGGCGGTCGGGTCGTAAGGCCTGGTTCGCAATGGCAGGGTCCCGGCGTCGAGACGCGAAATGGTCAGGACATCCTCGAGCTGGGCCAGGAGCGATTCGGCGGCCTGTTCGAGGGCGGCCAGGAATGCGGGCTGGCGGCCGGTAAGCCCGCTGTCGCGCAGCACGTCCACCATGCCGAGGATGGTGTTCATGGGCGTGCGGACCTCGTGGCTCATGACGGACAGAAACCGCGTCTTGGCCTGACTCGCCGCTTCGGCCGCCTCCTTGGCCAGGCGCAGTTCGCGCTCCATGGCCTTGCGCTCGGAGATGTCCATCATGACGGCAAGCAGGCAGGGCTCGCCGTAGGCGTCGAGGGGGATGCAGGAAAGCAGGCCGGTGGCCTTGCGTCCGTCCTTGAACCGCACCCGCAACTCCATGTTGCGCACGATGCCCTTGCGTTTGATGGTTCTGGCCACCCGTTCCCGGTCTTTCGGGTCCAGCCAGATGTCCAGGCCGCTGTTGCTGCGGCCGATGACGTCCTCCCGGGTGTAGCCGGTCATGTCGGTAAAGGTCTTGTTGACGTCGATGTAGCGCGCGTCCGCCTGGGTGGTGATGGCGATGACGGCGGGGGTGAGGTGGAAGATCTTGTCCAGCCGTTCGCGACTTTCCCGCAACAGCTTCCCGGCTTCGAGTTCCTCGGTCACGTCCCTGGCGTAGATGGCCAGGCGGACCGGGGCGTCGGCCACGCCCGGCAGGCGGTACAGGACGTTGTCGTAGGTGCGCCCGCTGCGGATATCCCGGAAGCGGACGGTGCGGCCCGTGGTCATGGCCTCCGTGTAATGCTGCCGGCGGGCGGCGGCGACGGCGGGTTCGGTCAGGTCCAGGATATTGCGGCCGGGCATGGAGGCGACGTCGCGGTCGAACCGCACCGCCGCGGTGCGGTTGGCCGTGAGCACCCGGAAATCCTGGTCAAGGACCAGGATGGCGTCGCTCGTTGCGTCGAAGACCGTTTCGAGCAGGTCGTGCTGGGCGCGCAGGGCCCGTTCGGCTTCTTCGCGGCGGAGGGTCTCGGCCCGCAGACGGCGGTTGCGCCACAAGGCCAGGACCAGGGCCGTGACAAGGGCCAGGGCGAACAAGATGTCGACTGTGACGGCATGGGAAAGGTCGGTCGCGGCCGAGGCCGTGGCCGGGAGGCCGAGCAGGGCGGCCGACAGCAGCCCGGCCCGGCCCGATAGCGCGGCTACATGAAGGCGTAGGCGCTGTGGCCGTGCTGGCGGCGCACCCGCTCGATCGCGGCCGTTCGGTCGTCGCAGGCGCACCCGCCGGGACTGGTGGCGCAGACGAGCTCGGCCGGCGAAAAGTGGTAGCCGTTGACGATGACGAAGCGGCGGCGCTCCCATTTGTTTTTGCATTCTCCAAGAGCCCAGCGAAAATTCTGGTCCTCGCGGAGCCGGTTGACGAATTCCTCGGCGCTTTGCAGTGACATGGCTGCCCCTCCCTGAGCATATGCCCGGGGAAAGCAAAGGCCATGCCAACACATTTCATGAAATTCCATGAAACGATTATATCATATTGATATATTAAACAATAATTGAAAAATCGCTCTCGCCGCAGTCGCCCCGCCCCGTTTCACCAACGCAAACAGCCGCGCGCCTGGCGTCTGTGTTTGTCAAACGCGGATCGGGCTCACTTCGGGTAGTTCGTATTGCAGTATTTCGCGCACCAGTTGTTGGCCATCATCACCGTGGGCACGCAGCCGTCGAACTCGTTGGGCACGTAAAGCCGGTTGTAGACGTCCTGGCAGGCCTTGACGCAGGCTTCCCGGGAGGCGTGTTTGACCGAGAGCACGTTCGTGTCGAAATCGTTGCAGATGGAAATGGTGTCGCAGGAGGCGCGCCGGCCGATGGAGGTGTAGCAAAAGCCCCGGAATTCGGAGTCGGTCAGGGGCCGCGAGATGCTGCAGGCGGCAAGCCCGATGGTGAGGGCGAGTGTGGCCAGTATGAGTGCCAAAGGTCTTTTCATGGGTTCCTTCCTTTTCGGAGCCCTGCGTCGGATTGTCCAAGTCCTGGTCGCGGACCCCGCCTGTCGGCACGGTATACTGTTTGACCGCAAGTTGGGAAGGGGGGGCGGCCCGGTTGCGGCGGGAAAGGGCCGGGTACAAAACCTTGTACCGGCTGTCCCGGGATTGGCTGACCCGGTCAAGGATTCTGTACCCGAAACGGCTGCCGCGGTCTGGGATTTCCCCTTCACTGCGTCTGTCAATGCTTTGTTATTCCGTGATAAATTTTTTATTTTGAAGAAACGGGCGGGTTGGCCCCATCCTTGCTTATTAAAAAATATCCTTCCTTCAAGAACGCAAATTTAGAAAAAGGACTTCCGGGATGGCGACCCGAAAGTCCTTTTTCGTTTGTGGTCGCTTTCCTGACGCCGCGAGGGCCTGTGCCCGCTACCGGCCGGTCGGGGCGAAAAAAAAGGGCGGCCGGCCGCGCGGTCGGGAAATCCCGGACACGCGCGGCCAGCCGCCCCGTCGCCCGAAGGCGTACAATTCCTTTGACCGCGTCTACCGGCCGGCCGCCTTGGCCCAGGAATCCCGCAAGGCCACCGACCGGTTGAAGACCGGTTTTTGCGGCGTGCCGTCCTTGTCGGCGCAAAAATAGCCCAACCGCTCGAACTGCACGTTCTCCCCGGCCGCTACGTCGGCCAGCGCCGGCTCGATCAGGGCGTCCGCGATCACGTCCAGGGACTCGGGATTGAGCCAGTCCTTGAAGTCGCCCTTGCCCTCGGACGGATTTTCCTTGGTGAACAGGCGGTCGTAGAGGCGCACCTCGGCCGGTTTGGCGTGGGCGGCGGACACCCAGTGGAGCGTGCCCTTGACCTTGCGCCCGTCGTTGGACCAGCCGCCGCGCGTGGCCGGATCGTAGGCGCAGCGCAATTCGACGACCTCGCCCGTGGCCGGGTCCTTTATGACGCCGGTGCAGGTGACGTAGTAGGCGTAGCGCAGCCGCACCTCGGCTCCGGGGGCCAGACGGAACCATTTCCTGGCCGGGGTCTCCATGAAGTCGTCGCGCTCGACGTAGATTTCCCGGGAAAAAGGCACCGGCCGCGATCCCTGGGACGGGTCCTCGGGGTGGTAGGGGCAGTCGAAGGTTTCCACCTGTCCCTCGGGGTAGTTCTCGATGACGACCCGAAGCGGGCGCAGCACGGCCATGACCCGTTTGGCCCGGCGGTTTAGGTCCTCGCGCAGGCAGTGCTCCAACAGGGCCATGTCCACCATGTTGTCGGCCTTGGAGATGCCGATGCGCTCGCAGAAGTCGCGGATGGCCTCCGGGGTGTAGCCCCGGCGGCGGAGGCCGCTTAGGGTCGGCAGGCGGGGGTCGTCCCAGCCGGTCACGTGCTTTTCCGTCACCAGCTGGATGAGCTTGCGCTTGCTTAAGACCGTATAGGAAAGGTTTAAGCGCGCGAATTCGATCTGCCGGGGATGCTGGGGCACGGGCAGGTTGTCGAGCACCCAGTCGTAGAGCGGCCGGTTGTTCTCGAATTCCAGCGAGCACAGGGAATGGGTCACCCCCTCCAGCGCATCGGAAATGCAGTGGGTGTAGTCGTACATCGGGTAGATGCACCACGTGTCGCCGGTGCGGTGGTGCGTGACGTGCTTGATGCGGTAGAGCACCGGGTCGCGCAGGACCACGTTGGGGCTTTGCATGTCGATCTTGGCCCGCAGCACCTTGGCCCCGTCCGGAAACTCGCCGGCGCGCATGCGGCGGAAAATATCGAGGTTTTCCCCGGGGGTGCGGCCACGGTACGGGCTGTCCTTGCCCGGTTCGGTCAGCGTGCCCCGGTAGGCCCGCATCTCCTCCTGGGACAGGTCGTCGACATAGGCCAGGCCCTTTTCGATCAGCATCTCGGCAAAGGCGTAAAGCCTGTCGAAATAGTTCGAGGCGTAAAAGAGCCTGTCTTCCCAGTCGAAGCCCAGCCAGTGCACGTCCTCTTTGATCGCGTCGACGTATTCCACCTCTTCCTTGGCCGGGTTGGTGTCGTCGAAGCGCAGGTTGCACTGGCCGGAAAATTCCTTGGCCAGGCCGAAATTGAGGCAGATGGACTTGGCGTGGCCGATGTGCAGGTAGCCGTTGGGCTCCGGCGGGAAGCGGGTATGGACGCGACCGGCCCATTTGCCGGTGCGCATGTCCTCGTCGATGATCTGGCGGATGAAATCCCGGGCCGGGGCGGCCCCGGCGGCGTCCTTGGCTTCCGCGTCGCGTGCGGTCATGGCTGTGCCTCGTTGCTTTGATAAGGAATGCGGCGGCCGGCGCGGCCGCAAGAAGCGTGAAAAATAGGGCAAAAGCCGGAGGCGGTCAAATGGGGCGGGCGACGCTGCCGGCGCCCGGGAAAGGGCCAGCGAGCCTGGCCGGAATTTCCCGGGCGCGACGGAAGAGGTGGAATATTAGAAGAGGATGTTGTTGGTGTTGACCCAGCCGTACATGCTGCGGCTCGGCACATGGACCAGGGCCCAGCCCTCGCGGTCGTTGACCAGGATGTCGACCTGGGTGCCGAGGGGCATTTTGGCCAGGATGCCGCAATACAGCCCTTCACAGTTGCGAAGCGGCAGGTCGGGCATGCCGGCCCAGGCCGTGGCTTGCGGGGTCAGGGTCCAGGCCTCGGCCAGTATGGCCTGCTGCTGCGAACTCATGCCCATGGGCGGCGTCGCTGCGGCCTGCTGCATTCCCTGGGCCTGGGCCATGGTGGCAAAGGCAAAGATCAAGCCGGAAAAAAGTGCGAGGGCAAACATTTGGAAGACGAGATTGGTCTTCATGCTAAAAGCCTCCTGCCTGTTTCGCCGCGCCGGTCGGCCGGCTGGCGCGCCGCTGATCCGGGCGCGGCCGTGGTGGTATCCCGCGTCTCCTCACGAAAGGAGCCCACAATATTGCCACCATACCCCCTTATTTGGGGCCGTCAACGCCGCCTTTGAGGCGCTTTTCGGCGTGGAGGCGGACTTCAGCGGAGCGATGCGGGCGGGGCGGTGTCCGTCGTGTATTGTCCCGAAGGGAAATGGATCAGTGATTGTATAGGCTGTTAATCCACTTAAATAACATAAATTATCAATAGTTCCAACGAACAAGGAGAAAGAGCGGAAAAGGAAAAAAAGCGTCTTTACACGTAATATGGTTACGTGTTTGTATGCGTTCCCGCGAGGGGGACGCCCCTTGACGACATTATGAAACAATCCGGATTCGCCACCGCTTTTGGCCGCAGACTGCGCCATTTGCGCCGGTTGGCCGGCCTGACCCAGGCCGCGCTGGCCGGACGGTCCGGCGTTTCCCTGGAACATCTCAACAAGATAGAACGCGGCGCGGCCGCGCCATCGCTTGCCGCCGTCGAGTCCCTGCAGCGGGCCTTGGGCGTGGAGCCGGCCTCTTTGTTTCTTTTTCCCGGGGAAGGCCCAGCCGAGGCGGAAGTCCGCCCCTGCGCCGGTTCTTCGTCCCCCCCCGGCATCTTCACCTGGCGTCCGGACACGGGGCTGATCCGGGCCGCGCCGTCCCTGCGCCGGCTGCTCGGTCAGACCGGGCACGCGCGCCAGGAGCCGCCGGCCGTTTTTTTCGAAGCCTTGTTTCCCCTGGACGTCGAGGAAACTCTGGCCGCGTTTGCCGCCCTGGAAAAGTCCGGCGACCGCCAGACGCTTGCGCCGCGTTTTCGCCGGCGCGACGGCGAAATGCGCCAGGGCACGCTGACCCTCGAACTTTTCGCCGAGGAGCGGGGCGGCAGGCGGGCCGGCATCGGGGTGGTGGCCGACAATTCCGAAACGCTGCGGTTGCGGCGGCTGGTGCGCGGCGAGGCGGCCCTGATCGATCGCCGGGTGCGGGAGCGCACCGCCCGCCTGGAGCGCACGGTGGAGCGGTTGCGCCGGGAGAAGGCCGAAGCGGAGGCGCGGGAGCGCCGCTACCGGGGCAGCTTCCAAAACGCCCCCCTGGGCATGTTTCACTCCACGCCGGAAGGCAGCTATCTGGACGCCAACCAGGCGCTGGCCACGCTTTACGGCTATGACAGCCCCGAGAGCCTGCGCCGCCGGGTCAGGGATATCGCCCGGCAGGTGTACGGCAACGCGGCGCAGCGGGAGGACATGGCCCGGCTGCTGGCCGAACAGGGGTATGTCAGCGGGTTCGAGGCCAGCGTGCGCCGCCGCGACGGAACGCTGGTGCCCACCCGGCGCGACGTGCGGGCCGTGACCGACGCCGACGGCGGGCTTCTCTATTACGAAGGCTTCGTTCAGGACGTCACGGACCTGGACAATGCCGGACAGTACCTGCGCCGTTACGTCCGCATCATCGCCGCCTCGTCGGACATGGTGGCGCTTATCGACCCGAACGGTCGGTACCTGTTCGTCAACGACGCCTATGTCGCGGCGTTTGGCCACAAGCGCGAAGACATCATCGGCCGTCGGATCGGGGATTTCCTGGGGCATGAGTTCTACGAGGCGAAGGTCGCGCCGCAACTGGCCAAGTGCCTGGCCGGCACGCCGGTCATGTACGAGGTTTGGACCGAGCTGCCGGCCCTGGGACGGCGCTTCCTCAGCCTGCATTTCGCCCCCTGGCTGGAGGAGGCGGGCAAGCCCTGCGTGGTGGTCAGCGTGAGGGACATGACCGAGACCCGGCTGGCGGTGGAGGAATTGCGCGAAAGCGAAAAGACCACCTCCATCCTCTATCGCGTTTCCAACGCTGTTGCTTCGGAAGAGGACATGCAGGTCCTTTTTCGCACCATCCACGGCATACTCGGCGAGGTCATCGACGCCAGGGAATTTTTCATCAGTCTGGTCGACCAGAAGCATGACCGTCTGGAATACGTGTACCACGTCAGCGCCGTCGATCCGCCTCCGCCTCCGCTGGAACAGCTCAAAAGCCTGGTCACCCCACTGACCCGCGACAATTTCAACGAGTTCAAGGGGGTGGACGCGCGCATCGAGGTGATGCGCACGGCCCATCCCCTGCGCGTCACCCGCCGGGGCATGCGTCTCTCCGGCATCGTCTGTTCGCCGCGCACCCCGGCGGTCTGGCTCGGGGTGCCCATCCGGGTGCGCCAGGAAGTGCTCGGGGTCATGGCCGTCATGCATTATTCCGATGCGACGCGTTATGGCCGCAAGGAGGCCGAGCTGCTGTTGTCCGTGGCCGAGCAGCTGGCCCTTGGCGTGGAGCGTCGCCGCACCCTCGACGCGTTGTGCGCCGCCAAGGAGGACGCCGACCGGGCCAACGAGGCCAAGAGTCGGTTTCTGGCCAGCATGAGCCATGAAATCCGCACGCCTATGAACGCGATCATGGGACTTACGGAAGTGACGCTGCGCACGCAGCTTTCGAGCGAACAGCGCGACTACATCGACACGGTGCGCGACGCGGCCTGCCATCTGCTCGACATCCTCAACGACATCCTGGATTTTTCCAAGATCGAGGCCTGCCAGATGACCGTGGACGTGGTGGACTACGATCTGCACGATCTGTTGCGCCGGGTCGTCAAGACCCTTGGCGGCGCGGCCCGGGACAAGGGCCTGTGGCTCACCCTGGACATCGACGTCGGCGTGCCGCGAAACGTGCGCGGCGATCCGGGCAAGGTCCGGCAGGTGCTCGTCAATCTCATCGGCAACGCCGTGAAATTCACCGAGACCGGGGGCGTGACGGTCCGGGCCGCCCTGACGATGCCCGATGGCGGCGGCGAGCAGGCCGGCGCGGTGCCGCTTTTGCGCCTGGAAGTGGCCGACACGGGCATCGGCATTCCGGCCGAAATGTGCGAGGCCGTTTTCGAGAGCTTTCGGCAGGCCGACAATTCCACGGCCCGCCGATTCGGCGGCACGGGGCTGGGCCTGGCCATCAGCCGGGAGCTGGCCCGCCTCATGGGCGGCGATATCCGCGTGCGCTCGACGCCGGGCTCCGGCAGCCTGTTCACCTTCACCACCGCCTTCCTGCCCGGTGAGGTCCGCCCCGACGCCGCGCGCCCCTCCGAAAGCGACATCGCCACGTCCCGCCGGCCCTTGCGGGTGTTGGTGGCCGAGGACAACCCGGTCAACATCAAGCTCATGTCCATCCACCTCAAAAAGCTCGGGCACGAGGCCGTGGTGGCCACCTCCGGCGAAGCGGCGCTGTCGCTTTTATCCGCCGGGCGCTTCGATATGGTGCTCATGGATGTCGAGATGCCGTCCATGGACGGCCTGACCGCCGCCAGGGCCATCAGGGCCGGCGGGACCGCCACGGAGCCCATCGCCCAGAAAAACATCCCCATCATCGCGGTGACGGCCCATGTCACATCCGAGGCGCGGCAAGCCTGCGCGGCGGCCGGCATGGACGATTATGTGGGCAAGCCCGTCAATCTGGATGAGCTGGCCCATACCATCGACCGTCTGGCGGCCCGGAGTGGCCCGCCGGACAGGGACCTGGCCGCGGGCCGGGTCCCCGACGGACCGCGGGGCGTGTTGGACGTGGAGTGGGCCTTGCGGCGCCTGGGCATCGATCGGGAATTGTTCATCGCGATCCTGGACACCTCCCTGGGCGAGTTTCACAGTCGCCTGGAAGCGGCCGGCAGGGCCCTGGCCGATGGCGACAGGGACGGGTTGCGGCTGCACGCCCATACCCTCAAGTCCATCGCCGGCACCATGGGCGCGGGCGAATGCCTGGGGCTGACCGTAACCCTGGAACAGACAGCCCTGGCGGCGGCGCCGCAGGCGCTTGCCGATCTGTTGGCGCGGCTCGGCCGGGCGCTCGAGGCCGTGGTCGCGGCCAGTCGGCCTTGACGCCGCCAGACGCAGGTGAGATTACAAAAAACCTGTCAAGCAGCAGCCCCCAGGGGCTGGCATGGGAAGCCACAAATGCCGACATTGCTTATTGCCGATGACTCCATGTTCCAGCGTTTTCAGGCGGCCAAGGTCGCCCGGGAGGCCGGATTCGACGTGCTTGAGGCCAAGGACGGGGCGGAATGCCTGCGCCTGGCCCACGAGCACCGGCCCCAGGCGCTGTTGCTCGACCTCAACATGCCCGACCCCGGCGGTCTGGCCGTCATGGAAATCCTGGCGCGCGAGCTGCCGGACATCGTCGTCGCCGTGGTCACGGCGGACATTCAGGAAACCACGCGGAGCCGCTGTCTGGAGCTGGGGGCCAAGTGCTTTCTCAACAAGCCCCTGGATGCCGCGGACCTGACGCGCGCGCTCGGCTCCTTGCTCAAATGACGCCGCAACGGCGCCGGACGACCATGCCCCTTTCCCCTTTGCAACTCGATATTTTGCAGGAACTCATCAACATCGGTGTTGGGCGTGCCGCCGGCATGCTCAACCAGATGGTCAACACCCACATTCAGTTGCAGGTGCCGGTGCTCAAGGTGCTTTCCGCCGCCGAGCTGGCCGCCATGTACGCCGACCGGAAAAACACCCTTTTTTCCGCGGTGCAGCTGCATTTTTCCGGTGGATTCGCCGGCATAAGCGCCCTGATCTTTCCGCCGGAATCCGCCTCCAAGCTGGTGGCCGTGGTGCTCGGCAAGGAGGGCGTGGGCTGCGACGAGGCCATGCGTTGCGGCACGCTCCAGGAAGTGGGCAACATCGTTTTAAACGGCGTCATGGGCTCCATCGCCAACATCCTCAAGGAGCCGTTGCGCTTCGCCCCGCCGGATTTCGTCGAGGCCGACATTGCCGACATCATCGGCGAAAAATCGAGCATGATCCTCGTGGCCCGCACCCAGTTCAGCATCAAGGACCACCTCATCGAGGGCGAGGTCCTGATCATCTTCAGCCTGTCCTCGTTCGACACCCTGCTCGCCGCCATCGATTCCCTGGCCGGTACGGACTGAGGGCAGGGACGGGGGGGAGGATGCGAGAGGGGGACCCTTTTTGAAAAAAGGGTCCCCCTCTCGCGCTCTCCCCTCCCCAAAACTTTTAACGGTGACAGGTGTGGTGACGATAACACCCTATACTCGTTAAAAGTCTTTAGGAGGGGGGCCTGGGGGGAACCCTTTCT
>NZ_JBLODY010000088.1:0-15701 GCF_047785625.1 Solidesulfovibrio sp. C21 | reverse complement strand
ACCCCCACCCTCCCCAAAAAACTTTTAAAAGGGTCACGACCGTAAGACCCTTCTCTCGTTCGTAGAAAGCACCCCCTTCGCCCCGAAGGGGCGAAGGCGTGGTGGGGGCGGAATTTGTTTGGGGCGAGCTTGCCGCGAAGCGGCATGCACCGTCCCGGCAAATTCCGCCCCCATCTTCCAACACTTCCGCCTGACCGCCAGCCAACCCGCCTCCGCTCAACCAAAGCACACCGGATGGGGGGACCGGGGGGCCCGTGGCCTCCCGGCGGGGTGCAGGGGCAGCGCCCCTGCCGGGGCCTGGGGCAGAGCCCCAGCCTTCTCCGCCCCGCCCCCCGCTACCCGGCCAACGTCTGTTCGTAGATCGCTTCGAGGCGCGCGGCCACGGCGGGCCAGTTGAGCTCCTCGGCGATAAGCCGGCGCGCGTTTTCGCGTTTGCGATCCCGCTCCGTGGCGTCGGTCAGGGCGGTGACGACGGCCCGGCCGAAAGCGGCGGCATCGTCGACCGGGGCGGTGTAGCCGCAGTCGCGCGATTCCATGATGCGTTTGATCTCCCCGACGGCGTTGGACACGACCGGCACGCCCGAGGCGAGGTAATCCCCGAAGCGGATGGGAAAACGGGCTTTTTCGATGGGGTCGTCGTCCATGGGCAAAAGGAGCGCGTCGGAGGCGGCGAGATAGGCCGGCACTTCCGTTGGCGGCTTCTCGCCGATGGTGACGATATCCGGGGCGAAACGCTCCTCGTAGGCACGCATGCGGGTCTTGAAGTCGTCGGAAATATGGAGCTTGCCAAGGAAAAGGAGCTTGAGGCCCGGGATGGTCTTTCTGGCCTCGGCATAGGCGTCGAGGAGCGCGAAAAGCGATTCGGTATAGGTGTGCCCCATGGACAGGACGATCTTGTCGTCCGGGGAAAGCCCAAGGCTTGCCCGCGCCTCCGCCTTGTCGGGCATGTCGGCGGCCAGGGTCGGGCAGTTGGGGATGTAGTGGATTTTTTCCTCGGGCAGGCCGGCGGAGCGGAATTTCTGCATGAGGATTTCGCTGGCGGCGGTGGCCATGTCGGCCACGGCCGGGAGCCTGTCCTCGGTGAAGTCATAGAGCGCGCGCACGGGCCCGGGATGGTGCAGGGTGAAGCCGCCCTTCCACATGTCGTCGTGGTCCAGGACGATTTTCACCTTGGGCCGGGCGATGGACGTCAGGAACGTGGGGAAGCTGATGGGATGCAGCGGGAAGGCAAAGGCATGGAGGATATCCATGTCGGCCGTGAGGCATTCCTTGGCGTTTAAAAACATGCGCAGGGTATGGCCGGTGTGGTAGGTGGCGATATTGACGCGCGGCAGGATGCGGATGGTGAGCGAGCCTTCCTTGCGGTCGCGGATGGAGAGCGTGGGCTCGCGCGAGGCGCACAGCAGCGTCACCTCGTGACCGCGTTCGGCCAGATGCCGGGCCAGATGGTAACACCGGAAATAGGTGCCGTAGCGCTCGGGATTGTGGTTGAGATAAAGAATTTTCATCTAGAGGTTCGTTTTGACGAAGAGTTTTTCGGGAAGCGCCCGCACGAGGGCCATGATCGGCCGCCAGTACCAGGGGGTGTAGACCACGGCGCTGCCGGCGTGGATGGCCCGGCGGATATCGGCCGCGACACGCTCGGGCGTCGCGGTCAGCCACCTGGGCGTCGGTGCGGCGGCGGTCATGCGCGTCCTGGTCCAGCCGGGCAGGACGGTCACGACATGCACGCCGGTCTTGGCCAACCGGTGGCGCAGGCCGGACAGGGCCACGGTGAGCCCGGCCTTGGCCGCGCCGTAGAGGTAGTTGCTCTTGCGGCCGCGTTCGCCGGCCGGGGAGGACAGGGCGACGATGGTGCCGTGGCCCTGCCGTTCCATGGCCGCGGCCGCGATCTCGAGGATGGAGAGCGCGCCGGTCAGGTTGGTGTCGATGACGGTCCGGGCCGATGCGAAATCGCGTTGGCCGGCCTTCTGGTCGCCGAGTAGGCCAAAGGCCACGACCACGAGGTCCGGGGCCGGGTCCAGGGACTCGTAAAAGGCTTTGTGACCGGCGGTATCCAGGGCGTCGAACGGGCACACGATAACCTTGACGTCGCAGTCGCAGGCGATGGCCTCGGCCGCGGGCTCCAGGCGCGCGGTATCGCGCGAGGCCAGGGTCAGCGTCGTCTTGTCCTCCCGGGCCAGCTCCCGGGCCAGGGCCATGGCGATGTCGGAATTCGCCCCGAGAATGAGCGCATGGGGCGCGGCATCGTCGGCCGTCAGCCGCCTGGGCCGTTTGGGCGGCAGGAGGGTGTTTCTAAGCAGCCGCAGGCCGAACCGGGCGTAGTTGGCCAGGATTTTCGGGCTGCCGCCGGCCTGGAGAATCTTGCGGCCGATGTAGGACGGGCGCAGGTGGAAATCGAGCAGGGTCTTCTTGCGGAAGGCCTCGATCTCTTCCATGGACAGGTGTTTCGTGCCCACGGTCGGGGCGTTGAAATAGTCCTTGCCGAGCACCGTGCCCGGAATGAGCCCCTCTTGGCGGGCGATCTCGTTTAAGTGCGTGCCGTAGTAGGGAATGGCGATATGGAGTTCCAGGAAGTCGTTGTCGAGCTCGAAGATGTGCTTGCGCGTGGCTTCCAGGTGCTCCCGGCCTTCCCAGGGCAGGCCGACGAGGAAAAAGCCGAAGGTGCGCAGCCCCACTTCCTTGGCCCATTTGGTGGCCTGGAGGTTGTCGTTGATTGTTGTATTCTTGTGGATGCGCGTGAGCGTCTCGGGACTGCCGGACTCGTAGCCGAAGGCCACCAGCCAGCAGCCGGCCTTTTTCATGATGGCCAGGGTGTCGCGCTCGAGCGGCTTGACCTTGGAATTGGCCACCCAGCGGATCTTGCCGGCAAGCGGCGAGTCCAGGATGGCCTGGCAGACCGCCCTGGTCCAGGCGGCATCGAAGGTGAAGGTGTCGGACTTGAAGAAGAAGTCGCGGATGCCGTGGGTGAAATAGCACTCCGAAAGCTCGGCCAGGATGTTTTCCGGAGAGCGCAGGCGCAGTTTTTTGCCCGAAATCTTGGGCGTCATGCAGAAAATGCAAGCCGAGGGGCAGCCGCGCGAGGTGGCGATGGTGGCCTGGGGTTCGCCGGTATCCGGCCGGATGTACAGGGCGTTTCGGATGAGGCTTCGATCCGGAAAGGGCAGGCTGTCGAGGTCGGTCTCCCAGGAGGAAAAGTCCGTCTTGGCCCAGCCGCCATCCTTCCTGTAGAGGATGCCGCGAATGCCGGGCACGGCCGCCGGGTCCTCGAAATGGGCCTTGGCCAGTCTCCCCACGGTGAAATCGGATTCCAGACCGATCAGATAGGTGGCGTCGGCGAGGTCGAGCTGGTCGAGCAGGGCATGGTCGGGATCGAAAAAGATCGCGCCCTTGAGCATGACCAGCAAGCCCGGCTTTCTTTTCGCCAGCTCGCCAATGAGGGTCAGGTCGTCGAAAATGGTGGAGTTGGTGATGCTGACGAATATGCCATCCGGATTTTCGCGCTCGAAATCGGCGAAAAGGTCGTCCGGGTGCAGACGCTCGGTCTGGTAGTCACGCAGGAAGACGGCGAAGCCTTCCTTTTTAAGCGTGGCGGCGGCATAGCCCAGGTCGTTCGGCGCGCGCATGGACGTGGCCGTGGACTGCTCCACATTGCCCTGCGAACGGTCCTCGCCGCGCTGGTAGAACCGGCCCGGCGGATAGAAAAGCATGATTTTTTTCATGGAAGAACGGAGTGCTCCACATAAAGGATGACGTAGCAGCTGGCGATCCACAACACGAGGGATGCCTGGATGAAGCCGTCGCGCAAAAGGACCAACGTGGGCGAGCCGCTTTTGCACTCCACCAGGGTAATCTGGAGATAGCGCAGCACGCCCATGATGACGAAAATCGCGGTCAGATACAACTTGTCCGAACCGTGTTTGGCGATGACTTCCGGCGAAACGGTGTAAAGGATGTAGCTGACGATGACCACGGCCGCCATGATCATCATGGCGGCGGAGACGAATTCCAGGTTGTAGCCGTCAAGCGACCGGCGCGTTTTTTCGCAGCCGGCGGCGGATAAGAGCAGATCGTCGCGGCGTTTGGCGAAACCGAGAAAAAGCGCCAGAAGGAACGTCATGAGCACGATCCAGTGGCTGGGGGTGATGCCCGTGACCACGCCGCCGGCAAACACCCGCAGCACGAAGCCCACGGCGATGCAGGCCAGATCGACCAGGGCCTTGTGCTTGAGGCCGAAGCTGTAGAGCACGTTGATGCCGAGATAGCCGGCCAGGATGATCGTGAACCCGGCCGAGCCGAGCCAGGCCGTCACGAGCGCGCCGGCAACGAGCAGACCGCAGGCAAAGGCGAGGCCCTCGGCAGGCGACAGCGCGCCCGAAGCCAACGGCCGGTTGCGTTTGGCCGGATGGGCCCGGTCCTCCTCCACATCCTTCAGGTCGTTTATGACGTAAACGGCGCTGGCCACGAGACAAAAAGCCACAAATGCCAGGACCGCCCGCGCCATGGCGTCCGGACCGGCCAGCTTCCAGCCGAAAAAAAGCGGCAGAAAGACAAAGGCGTTTTTGATGTATTGATGCGGCCGGGCCAGCTTCAGGCAGGACGTAAGCCGTGACGGACGTTTTCCCATAGCACTCCATCCGGCAACAGCCGGCCGGGGAACCATAGCCGGGATCGTACCCGGCTTCAATCGTGGCCGTGTCCCGTATCCGGGGACTTTCGCGGCCAGGGTGCGAGCAGCAGGGTCGCAAGCAGCGCCAGGATAACCCAGGCGGCCTTGGCCACGGGCACGAGTCTGGCCATGACCGCCTCGTCCCCAAAGACCAGTTCGGCCGGCCCGGACGCGCCCGGCGGCAGCGGGTAGGCATTGGCGAAACCCATCCCCCGGATGGGCGCGATGTCCCGGCCAGCCAGCTTGAGCTGCCAGCCCGGGTGGAAGGCCTCCGCGAAAACGAGATAGCCGCCCTGCCCGGCCGGCACATCCATGGCGTAGCGGCCGGCATTGATGCGTCGGTACGGCGGATCGCTTCCTTGCGGCGGCATGCTCCTGTCCTTGACCAGCTCGATGCGGTCGCAGGCCGCCTCGGCCGGGCCGCCGATGGCCAGACGCGCCTGGCCGGCTGTGTCGGTGGTCACGGGAATATCCGCCACATCCAGCACGCCGTCGGCGGCAAAGGTGCGCCTGGAGCCGTCCGGCAGGGTGACGGCATCCCCGGCCCGACCGACAAGGCGCAGGTTGGCCGCATACGTTCCCGGGACCGGCGCGGTCAAATCGAAGACGGCCGGCAGCCGGGCCGCCGCGCCGAAAGACAGGGTCGCCCCGCCGGGGACGGGTGTTTCAGCCACCAGCCGCATGGGATGGTTGGGCGAATTGGCCTGGGAGGAAAGCTGGGCCTGACGCATGGCGAAACGAATGGTCACGGTCCTGGCCGGGCCCTTGATGGCCCGGACCTCACGGCGGCCGTAGACATCCTCCCAGCGGCCGTCGGGCCTGCCTTCCACGGAAAAAAGCGGCCTGAACGGCCCGCCGTCCACGGACACGCTTGCCCGCACATAGGACGGCGCGGTCTTGTCGCCGAAAAGGCGCGGGTAGGCTTCCAGGGTCAGGGCGGCGACGGGTGCGGGAAAGGCGGCGGTAAAGGCGACCGCGCCCGGCGCCTCGCCTTCCACGGCCACGGTGCCGCCGCCCTGGGTATCGCGCTTGTCCAACCGGGCGTTTTCGGCGGTCATGGAAACGCCGGACTCCGGGGCCAAAAGCGACAGGGAAAGGCGCGGCTGCATGGGCGCGACAGGCTTTCGCGTCGCCTCCTCGGCCTCCACGGCCAGCCGCGTTTCACCGGCCGCGGCCACTTGGCGCATGCGGTCCCGGGCCGCATCAAAGGCGTCCTCGGGCACGGCCAGCAGGCCGGAAACGACGATTCCCCGGCCGGGGACGTCGATGGTCAGGCCATGGGGCGGGCCGGGCTCGAAATCGGCCGTGCCGCAGTCGATCCAGTCGAGCCCCTTGCCAAGCATGCCGGCGTCGAGGTTGGCGACCAACGCACCGTCCAGACTGATCTTGGCCCGACCGGCAAAGGGCGCGGCCCCGGCCCGCACGAAGATGCGCCAGGAGCCGTGGCCGACAAGGGGAAATTCCAGCCGGCCGGGGCCGTCGCTCACCTTGCCGCCGCCGTCGAGTTCCGCCCCGCCCAGGCGCGGATCGTCGAGCACCTTGCCGGAAAGGTTCCCGAACTTACCCTCCAGCCGCGCGGCCGAGGCCGGCACAAAGGCGTCGACCGGCAGATACGGCAGGAGCAGTTCCGGCCAGGACCGGCCGAGCGTCGCCACTCCGGCCAGCTTACCGTCAAGGCGCGCGATGTCCGCCGGGGTCAGGTCCGAGCCGAAAAAGGCCAGTCGGCCGGGAAAATCCGGTTGGGCCGCCACGGATTCGGACAAGAGCAGCGGAAAGCCGCCAGAGGCCAACACGCCCTGCCCGGCCAACCGCAGCCGGGGTAAAAAATCCCTGTTGCGCAGGACGTCGAGCGGCGGCGCGGACAACGCGGCGTCCGGGGACAGGTCCGTCTGGGCGGCCACGAACGGAGCCAGGATGTCGCCGGGATCGAACAGCGTCTCCGGGCCGCGCTTGGTGGTCGGCATCCAGCCGAAAGGGCCGTAGGACAGGTAGGGCACGCCCGGGTCGAAAATCACGCGCCTGACCGCCGCGAGCCCGAGCAGCCGGCCAAACCGGTCCGTATAGGGCCAGGGCCGCATGAGCACGGTCAGCAGGAAGCGGCTGTAGGGTTCGCCGATAAAGGTCGGGCCCATGACGGCATCCTTGCCGAGCATGCCGAAATTGCGGGTGACGGCGTTGGACGGCGGGGCGGGCACGTCGCCCGTGGGACCGGCGATGGTCGGCCAGACCGTGATGCGGTAATCGGCCGGATCGTCGGTGAGCGCCCGGGAAAGCGTCCCTTCGGCCGGGGAAACCGGCTGGGACATGAGCGCCATGGTCTGGGTGGTGGCGTTTTTGGGAATGGCCAGGGAGCCGTTCCAATAGGGCGCGAGGTAGACGGCCAGACAGGCGACGGCGAAAAGCGCGGCCGCGCCGTCGACCACCCGGTTGCCGCGCCAGACGCTCCGGCGGCCGATGGCGGCCAGTCCCATGCCGACCAGAAGCGACAGCCCGGCGTAATAGAGCGGCAGCCAACGGGCCGGACGGGCCATCTGGAAAAAGAGCATGGGGACACGGTGCAGGAAGCGCTCGTAAAAAACCGCCCCGGCTAACGTCTTGTGGCCGGTCATGAGCACGAAGCCGGAAAGCAGGCACAACACTGCGAAATACTGAAAAATTTTATCTCGAGGCCGACAGGCGAGACCGGCCAGGGCGATAAAGAGCAGGCCGAAGGCCGCCGCCACCCAGACCGGGGTGTCCTTGAAATTGACCGGATACGCGTATTCCGTACCCATACCGTAGTTGTCGGTATGGCCGATCATGGCCTGGCGCGGAGGGGTGGAAAAGTGGCGGTAGATGCCCTCGTAGTTGTCGCGGATTTCGCTTTCGGTCTGGTGGTGCTTGAAATCCACGCCGTTGAGCATGGAATGGGCGGCCGGCACGAGCCATTGCACGTGGAGCACGGCCACGGCCAGTCCGGCCACGACAAAGACCGCCAGGGGCTTGAGCGACCGCCTGGCCAGCATGGCGGCCACGGTGAAAATCCCGGTGAAAGCGCCGTAAAAAACGATGCCGAACGGCGAGGCCGAGCAGACCAGCGCGCCGAGCAGGCCGGCGGCCAGGGACAAACCACACGACCGTCGCAACGACCGCTGGCCCAAGGCCCGGTGCAACAGCAACAAGACCCAGGGCAAAAGGGCCAAGGCGAACCCGGTCTCCTCGATATGGCCGCTGACGGCCAGGGAATACTGGCGGGGATTGAAGGCATAGAGCAGCGCCGCCACGAGCCCGGGCCAAAAGCCGAGCCCCAGCACCCGGGCCAGGGCAAAAATGCCGCCGCCACCGACGACGGCGTAGGCCGGCCCCTGCCATTTGGCGATAACCGGCCCGCCAAGGGGCGCAATGCCGTCGCGCATAAGCACGTCGAACCAGCGGGTGATGCCCGAAAAAGCCCCGGGACTGCCAAGGTCGTAATGGGGATACCAGGCATGCGTGGAGATGGCGCCGTAACGCCGGATCTCCCGGGGATACGGGGGGATGGAATTGTCCCAGTTCTGGTAGACTTGGCCCGGGGCCGAAACGACGCCGCGCCAGGAGAGCACGGCGAAAAGCGCCACCAGGGCCACGGCGGCCAACATGGCCCAACGCCGCTTCACCGCACGTCTCCGAAACGGCGAGGGGGCCGGCGGACGAGACGACACGGACCGGGGAAGAAGCGGATCACGGACGGGGCGAACACGGCGGCCCGAGGAATTCGCTGGTGTAGACAGCGGTTTCCTTTTTCATGATCTCCCGCCAGTCGTATTCGCGCACCACCAGTTCTCGGCCGACCCGGCCGAGATGCGCGGCCAGGGCCTTGTCCTTTATCAGGCGCAAGAACGCCTGGGCAAAGCCGTCGACATCGCCGCTTTGGGCAATGAGCGCGTTTTCGCCGTCGCGGGCGATCTCACCGATGGCCTTGAGTTTCGTCACCACCACGGGCTTGCCGCAGCCCCAGTACTCGAAGAGCTTGAAGGACAGGTAATGATCGTGGTTGAGGGTGGCGCGAAGGGTCATGGCCCCGATGTCGCAGGCGCAAAGCACCGCCGGCACGTCGTTATGGGGAATCCAGCCGGGCAGGACCACGTTGTCCGTAAGCCCCAGCTTCTCGATCAGCGGCCGGCACACGGCATCAAAATAAGGGCTGCCGCCGCCGAGGATCAACAGGCGGGCGTCCGGGCGCTCGGCCACGACCCTGGCCATGGCCTCGATCAGGATGTCCACGCCGTCGTCATTTTTGATGTCGCCGTGAAAGACCAGCACCGGCGCGTCCTCGGGGATGCCGAGACGGGCGCGCACGCCAGTGGTGTCGCAGTCGGGGCGGAAGGTTTCGGAGTCGGTGCCGTCGGGCACGACATGAATCTTTGCCGCCGGCAGGCCCTGGACGCGCACCAAGTGTTCCTTCAGCTGATTGCTGACCACAAAGACATGGCGGGCCTGGCGCAGCACAAAATTTTCCAGCCAGACGAGGGGCTTGCTTAGTAGCGGCATGTCCGTGCGGGCGATATCGGAATAAAAGTCGGTAAAATCGACGAACACCGGCCGGCGGATGAGCCAGCCGGAGATGATGGCGGCCAGCCCGGCCAGGGGGTTCCAGGCGTGGATGGCGGCGAATCCCGGGCAATGCTCGCGCTTGTACCAGACGACCAGGATGACCACGGAAATGATGGAAGCGACAAAGTGCCAGATGCGCACCGGCAGCCGCCATTTGGAATAGAGATGCTTGGCCCAGCCTGGAAACTGGTTCATCCAGATCCATTCCACGAAATAGGAACGCCGCGTGGCCAGATCCTTGCTCGGCGAGACCATGTTCACCATGGCCTTCTTTTCGGCCAAAAGCGCCTTGGCCAGCCAGTACATGCGCAGATTGGCCCGGGAAACGGGCGGGATCGTGGTTTCGACCAGGATGCCGACCTTGGGCCTGTTCCAGAGGTCAAAGCCGGGGGGGACGGGCGCACCCGGGCGTTTACGAAAAAAGAGCATGGGTTATGATCGGGCTCGCGGCGACGGGAATAACAGTGTTGGCGGACAAGTCGTCCCTTAAGATTACAATTTTATTGCAAAGTCTCTAGAGCGTCAACGCGAGCAAACCGCGCCCGCCTTACGCTTCCTCCCGGACCAGCACCACGTAGTGCTCGCGGCGAAACGCCTCCACAAAGCCCGGGATGTCCAGTTCCTCCAGGGTCACGAACTTGGTGCTGACCAGAAAGTGCGTCAGGCCGTACTTGTCCGCGATCTCGCGCAGGGGCTTTTTGAGAAGCGGCCAATAGTCCACCAGCTCGTAGACGCCGACGGAATTGTCCGAGAGCAACGCCTTGCCGTTTGTGAGGAAATACGTCACCGCGTCGGCCAGCCCGTGGGGCAGGCAGGCGATGCGCACCTCGCCGGAAAAGGCGTTTAGGTGGTCGAGCACGGCCCACAAGGCCGGGGTGACGGACTTGTCCGGGTTATTGACCACGAGCTTGATCTGGAAAAAGAGGATCACGGCCAGACAGCCAGCGCCAACGATCCAGGGGGCCGCCTTGACAATGCCCCAGACGGCCGGGTCGGCGGCGAACTTGAGCACCACGGCGGCCGCGGCAGCGGCGGCCGCGCCCGTGGCGTATTCGAGGTAGCGCTGGCCTTCGCCCAGAAAGCGCATGTATTTGGTATTGAAGAGGATGCCGAGCACGAACAGGATGACCGACCATTTGACGGCCACGGAGAACCAGGGCGAGGCCCCGGCCATGGCCCCGTAATCAGGCAGGAAAAGGGCCACGAAGGCATAGATGGCCCAGGGGTTGACGGCCAGAAACGGCAGGACCGGAATCTTCCAGATCATGTATTCGATGCGGCGTACGAAGTCGGTGTGCTTTTTTTCCCTGGTCGGGTTGCCGCGAATCTGGTGGGCCAGCCGGTTGTGGATATTGTACATCCAGAAGGCGATCATGAGCAGCTGGCCGCGCAGGTATTTGAGATAGGCCCCCCGGAAGGCGAAGATGGAAAAGAGCAGGCCGACGAGGAACACCAGCAGGTAGCGGGCGGTGTTGTCGATGATGGTGAAGCCGATGAGCCCGAAAAAGAGCACCTGCACGGCCATGCGGTGGGTGAAGGTGAGAAGCGTCACCCCGGCCACGCCGAGAAGGAAGGTCCAGACGCTCGGGTGCAGGGCGTAGGCCTGGACGCTGAGCATGGCCCACAGGAAAATGAGGCTGCCCGGGGTGCGAAGGCTCAGGTTGCTGGCCTCGAGCGGCACCACCGGGGTCAGCATGTAGAAGATCTGGGCCAGATGGCCGCCGATGGGCGCGCCGGTGACGGCATAGCCCAGACCGTAAACGGTGAGGCTTTGCAGCACGTCGAAGGCCGGGGAGATGAGCCCCTGGTTGCGGTCGAGCCACTTTTTCGTAAAGCGCGAGCAGACAAAGGGCAGAAACGGCGGATTGTCCACCGATCCCGGAACGATGTATTTTTCCGGCACGCTGTCCGGATAGCGGCCGTGGCGACGGATGGCGTCGGCCAGAAGCGCGAAGCGCCAGGTGTCGATGCCGAAGTAGCGGTTTATGAGACGCGGCCAGACTTCGAGGGCGAATCCGGCCAGGGCGATGGCGACGGCAACAAACAAACTCATTTCACGTGACCTACTTAACTGATTTGACTTGTTCCCATTCTCTTTTGAGAACAAACTGAGACAGCCTAAACACCATAGAAATCAACTCATTGTCATCAATCCGTCTCGGATATTTACATTTATCGTCATAAAATTTTCTTTCAACTTTCCCATTTCCATATTCTTTAATGCGAAACCCAAGTTCCCACAGCACCGCTCTATCGACACTAAGCCAATAAGTATCCAAACAAAGGCGCATAAGAGCCACTAAAGCTCTATGATCTTTCTCAGAAGAATTTAGGAGCAACTCCAACCTAGCCATCAATTCAAATCTTGAGCTAACTGTTTCAGTCACCTCAATAGCGCATGGCTTTATTTTTTTAGCATTGCGAAATCTATACTGCCTACTTACAAAATATTCCGAATTCCCCTGTGCAATAGTATTTATTTTTATTTTATTATTATTGTTTTTCGCACCCATAGACCCTAAAATACGACTAATTTCGCTACGTAGTTCTCCAATCCATCGCATCCTATTTTCTGTTCGTGATTTTATCCTTATATTATAGTTAAACACCACGACACTCGCTATCGCTGTAAACAGAAGGCCAAACAACGAATCTTTTCTCGCCACATCATTTTGTATAATTACTTTCAAGACAATACCATCAGCAATGAACGCCCCACAAATTACAAAAACCGTGAGACCGACAAAAACAGTCATCTTTTTTATAAAAGCATGCGGGCTTTCTTCTTTGAAAAAAAATATATTAGGCCACACATTCTCCATGCCTGGGTATTCACGATAACTTTCTTTGCAATTTTTAAGCGGATCTACTGTAATAATTTTCTTAACATCTTTCCAATCAATTTTACTTTTATATTTATACCATTCATTTATACCTGCTTTACGGATATAGGCACACACTTCATCATAAAACCACACAAAAAAAGCAACGCAAAAAAATAAACGTTACGAGTGAAACAATAAAAAAAGCACTAAACACCACGCCAAAATACTCAGTATTCTTTGGCACTGGATAAACGATAAAATAATAAAATGCCGCTGGATTCAAAAAGAACAACAACGTCATAGTTATTTTCATAGCGTATCACTCAACAAAAAAAACCTTATAAACAACTTCTGAACTCACCATCTCTTAATACTCGTGACAGATCGACACTCCGCGCTTTTTCCTTAACTCCCTTAGCAATCTTTCTCAACAACCTCTCCCTTGCCCACCCTGCCCTACTCCCGCGCCATGCGTTCGCGCAGGACCGAGGCGATGAGGTGCACGAGGATCATGTGCACATCCTCGATGAACTGGTAGTTGTCGCTCGGCACGATGAAGCATTCCTCCACCGCGTCCTTGAGCTTGCCGCCGGAAAAGCCGGACATGCCGACGGTGCGCGCGCCGCGTTCCCGGGCCAAATCCAGGGCCTTTAAGATATTGGGCGACATGCCGCCGCCGGAGATGCCCACCACCACGTCGCCGGGGTTCAGCAGGTTTATAAGCTGGCCGTAGAAGATGTTCTCGAACCCGGCGTCGTTGCCCCAGGCGGTCATGAGCGGGATGTTGTCGGTCAAGGGCACCACGCGAAAGCCCTTCTTGCCGGGAACGAGGGTGGTCTTGGACAGGTCGGAGCAGAAATGGCTGGCGGTCGAGGCGCTGCCGCCATTGCCCATGATGAAAATCTGGCGGTCTTCTTTCCGGGCCTGCCAGATGGTGTCCGCGATGCGGCCGATCTGGTCCTTGTCGAGGCGGCTGACCACGGCCCGCATGCCGAGCAGGTAGCCTTCCGGGGTGATGGTGGCACTAAACTGCCCGGTGTGATCCAGGGTCAGCTGGGCCCCGGTGGTCTCGAAGCAGAACGGCAGCCGCTCCAGGCCCATGCCGGTCATGGCGTCGATGACCTCGGCCTGGGCCTCCGGGGGGCAGTAGAGGAGCAGAAAGCCGCCGCCGCCTGCCCCGGTGATCTTGCCGCCCAGCGCCCCGGCCTCGCGCGCGGCCGCGTAGTAGCCGTCGATATCGGGATTGCTGATGTTCTTGGCCAGGCTCTTCTTGAAATTCCAGGCCGTGTCGAGCATGCGGCCGAAGCCGTCCAGGTCGCCGGCGGCCAAAAGGTCGCGCATCTGCGCCGCCTGCTCCTTGAGCACGCCGAGGGTGGCGATGACCGAGGCGTCGCTGACCTCCATGGACTTTTTCTGGCCCTTGAGGATGCTGGCCGAATCACGCTGGGCCCCGGTGTGAAAGAGGAGCAGCCGGCGTTCCAGGGCATTAAGGACCCCGTCCGGCAGCGTCACCGGCGTAACGGTCACGCCGTCCTTGGTAAACGTCATGTAATTGAGCCCGCCATGGGCCGCCGCGTACTGGTCCTGCATGCCGATGGGCCGGCCGAGCATGCCGATCTCCACGTCCGAGGCGATCTCCGCCAGTTCGGCCTTGGAGTGGCTCTCTCCGGTGAAGGTGGCCACGGCCTGGACGATGCTCACGGTCACCGCGCCGGAAAGCCCGAGCCCGGAGCCCGTGGGCACGTCGCCCTTGAGGGCCATGTACACGCCGCTTGCCACGCCGTAGCGCTTGAGCACGGCCTTGGGGATCTTGAGCGCGCCGGAAAGATTGGCCTTGGCCATGTCCGGGAAGCGCTGATGCAGCTGGTAATCCGAGGAAACGATCTCCACCGGAGCGTCCTTTACGGGCTCGACGATGGTGTAGAAATACTTGTCGATGGTGACGGAGAGCACCGCGCCGCCGTGGCGTTCGTAGTAGGCGGGCAGATCCGTGCCGCCGCCGCCGAAGCTCAAGCGTACCGGAGCCTTGGAAATGATCATGCAAACCTCGTTTCAGGGGCGTCCGCCCCGGTGGATACGTAGTGGAACCTGGAGAAATGCGCCTCGGGCATGAACCCGTTTTTTTCGTACATGCGGCAGGCCGGCTCGTTTTCCGCTTCGGTGGTGACGATCAGGCGCGCGCATCCGGCCCTGGCCGCCGCCGCCAGCACCCGGCCCATGAGCCTCGTTCCGACGCCGCGCCTGTGGACGAGCACGGACACGATGTCCACCGCCGCCTCGTCCCCATTGAGCTTGAAACTGATGAAGCTCTCGCCGTCATAGACCTTGCGGATGACGGGCGAAGCCAGGGAATTGGCGATCCAGGCCGCCTGGAACCGGTCCCGGCCGGCCTTTTGCACGGCGGCGTCCAGGTTGAAGCGGTCGTAGACCAGATTGTCCACGTGCCGGGAAACGGCCCCGGGCGGCAGGCGGTTTTCCGCGGTGTCCCCCGGCTCGACGGCATCGGCGGGATCGGCCGCCATGTCCGGGGGCACATCCCGGCCGTAGCGGATCTGGATGCAGACCTTGCGGAAGCCGTTTCGCTGCAAAAAAAGATCGGCCTCCCGGTCGCAGGCGGCAATGCGCGCATCGGCCATGACGCGCGGCATGGCCCGAAGCGCTTTTAGCTCCGGCCCAAGCAGGGCATAATCCAGGCGCGTCACCCGGAAAAAATCCAGGCCGAAGGCCTCGGCATCAAAAGCCTGCCGTGTGAGGCACGCAAAATTCATGACCGCGTCTCCGCTCCAGTACCATCGCCCGGGCCGGCATCGGCCAGATGGCGCCTGGCCCGCTCGTACTTTTGCGGCGAACCGATGTCCATGACGTAGCCGTCCAGGACATGGCCGTAAAGCGGCTCCCCGGCGGCCAGCATGGCCGGAAAAACATCGTGGCCGAAGTCGCAGAAGCCGGATTCCGGAATGTAGTCGAGCACCTGCGGCGACATGACGTACAGACCGGCATTGGCCAGATCGGTAAAAGCGACCGGCGGCTTCTCCACGAAGCGCAGGATGCGGCCCGCTTCGTCGCGGTCGACCAGCCCGCACTGCGTGGGGTTGTCCACCCGGTAGAGCCCGATGGTCGCCGCCGCGCCGCTTTGGGCATGGGCCGCGGCCACGGCTTCGAGGTCGACCTCGAAAAGCACGTCGCCGTAGATGACGAAAAAAGGCTCGCTGAAAAATTCCCGGAAGCTGTTGACCGCCCCGGCCGTGCCAAGCAGTTCGGCCTCCAGGCCATAAAGCAGCCGTACGCCGAAGGCCGCGCCGTCGCCGAAATGGTCCGTCACCACATGGGGCAGGTAGTGCAGGTTGACGGCGATGTCGCGCACGCCAAAGCGGGCGCATAGCCGCACCAGATGCTCGAGCAGCGGTTTCCCGGCCAGCGGCACCATGGGCTTGGGCATGACGTCGGTCAGCGGCCGCAGCCGCGTCCCCAGACCGGCGGAAAGGATAAGCGCACGTGTAATCAAGATATGATGTGCCTCCGGCGGCCAGGAGAGGCTCCGCCTCTCCTGGACCTCTCCAGCAGGGGCTCCGCCCCTGCACCCTGCCGGGGGGCCGAGGGCCCCCCGGTCCCCCCATCAAATTGACAATCAGGAC
>NZ_JBLODY010000087.1:0-16008 GCF_047785625.1 Solidesulfovibrio sp. C21 | reverse complement strand
GTCCGGGGGAGGGAACCCTTTTTTTCAAAAAAGGGTTCCCTCCCCCGGCTCCTCTCATCCTTTCCCCAATCACTTCAACGCCAACACCAACCGTATGCAGGAAAGCGGCGCGCCGATGCGGTCCGGACGGCTGACGGCCGCTTGTCCCAGGGCGTCGTAGCAGCGTTCGAGCAGAAAGCTTTTGAGCAGGAGCAGTCTGGCCCGGCGCGGCGGCAGAATGGGTGAATCGCCGACAGCGGCGGCGTAGGCCCCGAAGAAGGCGCGGGAGACCGCCTCGGCCCAGGGCCAAGCCCAGCCGGCGCATCGGCCGCTATCTTCGGGGTGGGCGGCGGCGTGGCGGCTGACGCCTTCCTCGCTGGCGGCGTAGAAGGAATAGAACATGCCGGCCACGTCCCGCAGCGCCGAACGTTTGAGCCGGCGTTCGCCGAGCGTGCGCCTGGGATCGCCCTCGAAGTCCACGATCACGAAATCCTTGCCCGTAAAAAGCAGCTGCTCCAGGCGGTAGTCGCCGTGGATACGGATTTTGACCGTATCCACCACCCTGGACAACAGTCCGGAGATGGCGGCCAGGGCTTCGCTTTCCGCCTCGATGATGCGCGCGGCGTCCTCGCGCAGGACCGCCGGCACCGAGCTTATGTGCTTGGACAGGAGGTTGGTGGCCTGACGGATGCTGTTGCGGATGGCCTGGTAGACCGAGCGTTGGTAGAGTTTGGTAAAGGGCTCCGGCAAAAACGCCCCGCCGCCGCCCGACAGCGCCAGATGCATCCCGGCCGTGCGCCGGCCGAGGAGCCTGGCCATCTCCAGATAAAACTCGTCGGCCATGCCGGCCATGGACTTGGCCATGCCGAAATCAAGCATGTTGCCTGTGGCCGGAGCGTCGACATCCTCGGGCATGGCCCGACGCTGCTCGAAGTACCGTGTCAGGTGCTCGAGGGTGTAGCCGTAGGCGTCCCGGGCGTCGGCGATGTATTCCTGCACCGTGGCCACCACCATGGGCTCGGCCCCGGACTTGGGGCGGTATTCGAACACGCCGGCCAGGGTCGGAGCATGGTCGAAGCCCACCGCTTCAAGATGGCGCAACAGCTCGGCTTCGGGGTGGGCCCCGGAGTCCAGCGCGGCGTAATACTTGAAAAAAAGTTTGCCGTCGTAGGCCATGATGACGTTGTTTTGGCCGTCGTGGAACATGTGCGAAGGCGGGCAGGCCCCGTCCGAACACAATTCGCGGGAGAATCCCGGTTCGGGCAGCGCGGCCAGCACCCCGGCCGGGCCGCGAAGCCTGGCTTTACGCCGCAGCGCCTCGGGCCACCAGGCGCGAAGCTGGGGCAGCACGAACCCGTTGACCAGCGTGCCCTCCCGGCCGGCCTGGGTGATGTGGGCCACCACGGACTGCGGATCTTCGCGGGCCACGGTGGCGGCCTCCTCGCCGGAAACCAGGGCCAGGAGAAACGGCATGGCACGGGTTTCGCCGGTAATGGCGTGGGCCTCGACCAGCAGCAGCCAGGCGAGCAGCCCGCGCGGGCCCACGGGCGCGACGTCGAGGATCTCCACCCGTTGGGTGGTGGGCAGGCGCACGCCGGCAAGCCCGGCCCGGCGGGCGTGGTCGGGCAGCAGCTCTTCGGCCAGGACCGCCCGCTCATTTGGTCCCAGGATGCTTTTCAAGGCCTGGCCGAACTCCACATGCGGGGCCGGGGCGGCGTCCACGGCCACGGCGGCGTCGCCACGCGTGAGCCGCAGCCAGTAATAGTCGTACTGCCCCAGCGGCAGCACGTACGGGGCCTCGGTTACGGTCGGGAACTGCGTGCCGGAAAAGACGTCCACCGGCGACGCCCCGGCGAAGCGGGATAGGTCGAGGGAGGCCACCTGGGAAAAGCGCGACAGGTTGACCACGACCAGGATCGTCTCCTCCTCGTGGCGGCGCAGAAAAACGAGAACCTTGTTGTTGTCCGGCCGCAGGAATTCGATTTCCCCGCGTCCCATGGCCGGCAGGCGTTTGCGCATGGCGATCACCCGGCGCATCCACCACAGAAAGGAGGACAGGTTGGCCTCCTGGTTCTCCACGTTGACGGCCTCGTAGTGGTATTGCGGGTCGATGACCACGGGCAGGTAGAGATTTTGGGGATTGGCCCGGGAGAATCCGGCGTTGCGGTCCGGGCTCCACTGCATGGGGGTGCGCACGCCGTCGCGGTCGCCGAGGTGGAAATTGTCGCCCATGCCGATCTCGTCGCCGTAGTAGATGATCGGCGTGCCGGGAAAGGAAAAGAGGATGAAGTTTATGAGCTCCATGCGGCGGCGGCTGCCGAGCATCAGCGGCGCGAGCCGGCGGCGGATGCCCAGGTTGATGCGGGCTTTGCGGTCCTTGGCGTAGACCCGGTACATGTAGTCGCGTTCCTCGTCGGAGACCATTTCCAGGGTCAGCTCGTCATGGTTGCGCAAGAACATGGCCCACTGGCAATTTTGCGGAATGGCCGGCGTCTGCTCCATGATGTCGAGGACGGGAAAGCGGTCCTCCATCATGAGCGCCATGAAGATGCGGGGCATGATCGGGAAGTGGTAGGCCATGTGGCACTCGTCGCCGTCCCCGAAATAGGCCACCGCGTCCTCGGGCCATTGGTTGGCCTCAGCCAGGAACATGCGGTTTTTGAACCGCCCGTCCACATGGGCCCGCAGTTTTTTCAGAAACGCGTGGGTCTCGGGCAGGTTTTCGCAGTTGGTGTCCCGGCGCTCGTACAGATAGGGCACGGCGTCCAGGCGCAGCCCGTCCACGCCAAGGCCCAGCCAGAAATCCATGACCCGGGTGATTTCCCTGCGCACGCGCGGGTTGTCGTAGTTGAGGTCGGGCTGGTGGGAGTAGAAACGGTGCCAGTAATAGGCCTTGGCCTCATGGTCGTAGGTCCAGTTGGAGTACTCGAAATCCTTGAAGATGATGCGGGCCTGCCGATATTTGTCCGGGGTGTCGTTCCAGACGTAGTAATCGCGCCAGACCGATCCGGGACTGGCCGCCCGGGAGCGCTGGAACCAGGGGTGGTCCTTGGAGGTATGGTTGACCACGAGCTCGGTTATGACCCTAAGCCCCCGGGCGTGGGCCTGGCGCAAAAATTCCTTGAAATCCTTGAGCGTGCCGTAGTCGGGGTGGATGCCGTAATAGTCCGCGATATCGTAGCCGTCGTCCCGCAGCGGCGACGGATAAAAGGGCAGAAGCCACAGGGTGTTGACGCCGAGGCTGGCCAGGTAGTCCAGCCGGCTGGTCAGGCCCGGGAAATCGCCGACGCCGTCGCCGTTGCCGTCCATGAAGGCCTTGATGTGGACTTCGTAAATGACGGCGTCCTTGAACCAAAGCGGGTCGTCCGCGCCGGGGAAGGGCTTTCGGGGCATGGGTGCTCCTTGTCGTTGACTGCCCCCAGTATACAGGGCGCGGGGGTTTTTTCCAGTCCTTGCCGGACCTAGCGGGCAACCACCACCACATCCACGCGCTCCGCCCCGGCCAGGCGCAAGGCGCGCGCGGCGGTTTCCACGGTGGCCCCGGTGGTCATGACGTCGTCGACGAGCAGCACGGCACGGCCGGAAACGATCTCCGGCGCGGCGGCGAAAGCGCCCTGGATGTTGTGCAGGCGCTTGGAGCCGGGCAGCTGGCTTTGGGGGGTGGTGTCGCGGATGCGGGCCAGGGCGTTTACGGCGACGGGCCGGGCCAGCCGGCGGGCGAGTTCCCGGGCCAGTTCCAGGCTCTGGTTGAATCCCCGCCAGGCCAGACGCCGGGGGTAAAGCGGCACGGGCACGATGAGGTCCGGCCCGGCCGGGGCCATGGCGCCGGGGCCGCAGCGCGCGGCGGCGCGCAGGTAGGCGCCAGCGGCCAGTCCCGCCAAAACCCGGCCCTGGCCCAGCCGGCCGTGGAATTTAAACCCCAGCACCATCTCCCGCAAAAGCCCCTCGTACGGGCCGTGAAAGGCGAAGCCGTCCCACGGGCGATCCTGCCGCAGGCACTCGGGGCAGACCTGCGGCGGCGCTGCGGGGTCGGCGGCAAGCTCGCCGCACCGGGGACAATAGCCGCCCAGGCGCGGGGCCAGACGCACGGCGCACGACGGGCAGACCGGATGCGGCCCGTCCCGGGCCGGCAGCAGGCCCGAACAGGCCTGGCACCGGTCGCAGGCGAGCAGCATGGCCCGGGCGAGCCAGCCGGCCAGACGCGGCAGCCCGGACCTAAAAAGCCCCATGGGCGGCATCCCGGCCGTACCCGGCCGCCTGTTTCACGGCGGCGACGTCACTGGCCAGATCGCCCGGCGCATCATAGCCCCGAAACAGGCACGGCTCGGCCAGGGTGCGGTAAAAGGGCCAGAGAAAATACTTGAGGGTGAGCAGCGCCCCGGCAAAAAGCTTTTCGCCCCGGGGCCGGCCGGCGGCCAGCAGGACGCGGACCTCCGGCAGAGCCGGCGGCTCGACATCCCCGGCCCCGGCGGCGAAGCGTACGGCCCAATGGCGCTGGGCCCGGTCGATGAACGCCTTGAAAAGCGCCGGCACGTGGTAAAAGTAGATGGGCGCGGCAAAAGCCAGGATCGGGGACTCGCGAATGTGGGCGAAAAGCGCCTCGGCCGCGTCGCCGGCCGTATCCAGGGGACAACGGTGGCCGGGAGCGAGGCAGGCGCCGCAGCCCAGGCACGGGGTGACGCGCTCGTCGCGCAGGGCCACGACCTGGGCCGCGAGGCCTTTCTCCCGGAGCCCCCGGGCAAAGGCCAGACCGGCCGCGTCCGAATTCCCGCCGGCCCTGGGGCCGCACAAAAACACCGTGGCCGCGGGACCTGGCGTCACCGGGCGTACTCCGAAAAAAACGGATTGTGCTTCATCTCGTCGCCGATGGTCGTGGCCGGGCCATGGCCGGGATAGACGACCGTGGCGGCCGGCAGGACAAAGATTTTTTCGCGCACCGAGGTCATAAGCTGGTCGTGGTCGCCGCCGTCGAAATCGGTGCGGCCGATGGAGCGGTAAAAAAGCAGGTCGCCGACGAAAATCGTTCCGGCCTCGGGGAAATAATAGGACAGGCTGCCCGGGGAATGGCCGGGGGTGGCCAGCACCCGGCAGGGTTGGCCGAGCAGGGTCCGCTCGCCGGGGGCGATGGGCTCGTAGGAAAATTCGGGCACCTGGGGCAGGCCCATGAGCCCGCCACGACCCAGTTCGGTGTCCAGAAGCGGCGCGTCGGCGGCCCCGGCGAAAACCGGCGCGCCAAACGCCCCGGCCAGCTCGCCCACGCCGTACAGGTGATCGCAGTGCAGGTGGGTAAGAAGCACCGCCTCGAGGGAAAGCCCTTTTTCCTTGAGAAATTGTGCGACCGCCGTCGGCTTGCCGCCGACATCCACGGCAATGGCCGCGCTCCCCGCGACCGCGATATAACAGTTGGTTTCCAGGGGACCTATCGGAAACGTCTTGATGTCCATGCCGTATGACCCTCCCATACGATTTGCCGCGCCTGCCGGCCCGTGGTCGTGGACGATCGCCCGGCCGCCGCGTGCCGGACGCCGCCTGTGGCAAGCTGTGCCGTTTCCGGCCGCCCCCCGTCAAGGGGACGACACACGCCGCCCGGGCCGCGCTTGTTTTCCCGCCGCGTCGACGGTAGAGAAAAGCCCCATCCAGACAGTCAGCAAGGGAGCGGCAATGCCGGCGGCATCCGTCACGCAGCGTGATCTCATCGCAAACGAACAGTTTCTCCGGGATGTTTTTTCCCGGTTCCTCTCCTTTAAAACCCACAGCCTCTTTTTCCCCCGCGACGACGACGGGCTTATCGCCGGCTTCGGCCCGGACCACGACCAGGCCGTACATCTGCCGACGGAACGCAAGGTGCTCGTTCCCCTGGCCGCCTCGGGCAGGCTGCTCGGCGTGTTCGTGGCCCGGGGAGCGGGCCTTGGCGCGCCGCGCACCATGCTGGCGCTTTTGCCCCGCATCGCGGTCATGGCCCTGGAGGAAATCCGGCTGACCCGGGCCGTGGCCAGTGACGCGCTGACGGGCCTGGCCAACGCCGACGCCCTGACCGCGGCCGTCACCCGGGAGATCGAGCTGGTCCAGGACCGCATTCTGCCGGGCTCGGCCAGCCTGGTCGATCCGGGGCTCACCGGGCTCCGGGGCGGGTTCGGGCTCGTCGTCCTCGATGTGGACCATTTCAGCCGGCTGGCCGCCCGGCACGGCTTCGTCGCGGCCGAGGGCAATCTGGCCGAAGCCGGCGCGCTGCTTCGCCGCCTGTGTCCCGAAGGCGGGCTGGCCGCCCGGCTCCACGACGACCTTTTCGGACTTTTCTTGCCCGGGGCCACGGCCTCACGCTGCCGGGAGACGGCCGAGGGCATCGTGCGGGAGGTCTCGCGCCTGACCTTCGAAACGCCGGCCACCGGGGAAAGCCACGCCATAACGACCAGCGCCGGCTGCGTGGCCTATCCCCAGGACATGCGCGGCGGCCAGTTCGTGGCCCCGCCGGCCGAACAGGCCCGGCTGCTTTTGCGCAAGGCCAAAAAGGCCCTGGCCGTGGCCAAGGACCTCGGCCGCAACCAGGCCATGGCCTTTCACCGCATCCTGGCCGAGGGCGGCGTGGTGCTCGAGGCGCTGCCCCTGGCGCGCTATGCCGTCAGCCTCGGCCGCTTCGTGGACGCCGAAGCCGGGCAACGCTTCCTGGTCTGGTCGCCGCGCCACGAAGGCGCCCACGACATCCGCAAATCCGACGGCGAACGCGTCTCCGGCCGCTCCCCCACCATGATCAAGGGCGAAATCGCGCTCCTGGAGGTGGGCGAGGACCTGGCCTTCGCCGAGACGCTCCAGTGCACCGATCCGGGCTGGGCCATCGAGCCCGGGGACCGGCTTTTGCTCGCGGCCGGTTCCGACGAGGCCAGCCATGCCGACACGCCGGACGGCCCGCCCAAAAAAGACCCGGCCACCGGCCTTTTTTCCCACGCCGATTTCCGGCGCCAGACCGCCGCCGACCGTGAAAAATGCCAGGCCTTTTCCATGGCCCTGGTGCTTTTGCCCGACCCGTCGTCCGAACCGCGCGCCGGGCGGCCGGCCGAAGCGGACGTGGCCGAGGCGGCGGCCGTATGCCGGGCCCATTTCGGCCAGACCGCCGTGGGCGGCCGGTTCAGTTCGTCCAAGCTCGTCTTCTACCTGCCCGACCGCGATCCGGCCGGGCTGGCCGAGGCCGCCGAAGCCGTGCTGGCCGGCCTTGGCGAACGCCTCGGCGGCACGGCGGCCGTGGGCGTGGCCGGCTATCCGTTTTTAAACTACACCCGGGCCGACGTGCCGGAAAACTGCCGCAAGGCCCTGGACCACGCCCTGCTCCTGCCGACCGGCCCCAAAATGGCCGTCTTCGACACCTTGTCCCTGACCGTCAGCGGCGACCGGCACTTCACCATGGGCGACATCTACGCGGCCATGGAAGAGTACAAGCAGGCGCTTTTGGCCGACGAGGGCAATACGCTGGCCCGCAACTCGCTCGGCATCTGCCTGGCCAGACTCGGCCGGCTGGACAAGGCGCGTTGCGAATTCGACCGGGTCATCGCCCGCGACGCCAAGAACACCATGGCCCTTTACAACCTCGGCTGCGTCTGCCGCCGGCTGGGCGAAAACGCCGCCGCCCGCAAGGCCTTCCAGAAATGCCTGCGGGCCAATCCCGGGCATATCTACAGCCTGCTGCGGCTCGGGCGCATGGCCGAGGAGGACAAGCGCTTCGCCCCGGCGCTCAAATACTACAAACGGGCCATGGCCGCCCCGGGCGGCGCTCCCCAGACCCTGCGCCACCTGGCCCGGTTGGCCTTCAAGCGCGGCCGCAACGAGGAAGCCCGGGAATACCTGCATCAGGCCCTGCTCCACGACCCCAAGGACGCGGTGTCGCTCCACCTCATGGCCAGGCTCTACCTCAAGGAGGGCCAGGACCCGGCCATCGCCGAGGCCATGGCCCGACAGGCCGTGGCCCTGCGGCCCGAACGGACGGAATTCTGGCAGGCGCTGGCCCGGGCCCTTACCGCCCAGGGACGGGACGGAGAAGCCCGGGAAGCGATGGCCCGGGCCGAAGGCATCTGAAAAGAAAACGCGCGGCCGGAAACCCGACCGCGCGTTTTTTTCCATTACAGGCCACCTGCCGCCCTAGCGGGGGCGCGGACCGACAGGCCCGGGGCCGAAGGGCCGGGGACCGACCGGCGGCATCACGGCCACCGCACGCGGCCGCATCCGGTGCGGACGCGGAGCGACCCAGACCGGCGGCGGCGCATAGGCCGGTCCCACCCAGACCGGAGGCGGCGCATAGGCCGGAGCCACATAGACCGGCGGCGGCGGAGCCACGTAGACAGGCGGGGGCGGAGCCACATAGACCGGGGCCGGGGCGACGCCGACATAAAGGGGGACGCTTACGGCGAACCCCGGACCGGCCACGGTCAGGGCATGGGCGGTGCCGGCCGCGGCGACCAGGGAACAGGTCAGGGCAAGGATGCTCAGAAGACGCTTCATGGCGTACCTCCTGTGTGATTCTGGTTTTCTTGTTCCAAGCCAGAACCATGCCAACCGTGCCTCCCCGCACCATCAATTACAACACACTGTATTTACAATATTATTTTCAGTTAGCGCCACCACTGTGCCGGGACGGGCCACCGGACGTTTCGGTTGTTGCACACCCCGGTTACACTTCTTGCCCACATCGCCGATATGTCGGCAATCCCTTGCCCGGAGGGGAAAGGCGCGTTATGTATCAACCAAGACCATCCGGGAGAAAACCATGTCCATATCGGACCGCATGTGGGAACGGGCCGCCTTCCTGACCCACTACGACGGCAGCTCCACCGCCGACATGGTGGCGCAGCTGGCGAACGACCACGCCGCCATCGAACGCCTCTCCCCATCCATGGGCTCCAACGTGCCCGACGACACGCCCCACGCCATCACTACCGGCCCTATCCTCGAAACGGGCCTCGGCGCCATCCTGCGCACGCGTGTTTGAAGAGAGAGAGAAAGAAGAATGCGAGAAAGAGAATGCGAGAGGGGAAACCCTTTGAAAAGGGTTCTCCCCTCTCGCGCTCTCCCTTTCCCAAACTTTCTACCGCTACGGGTGTTATACGGATAACGCCCTGCAACCGCTGAAAGTCTTTGGAAAGGGGGTCCGGGGGGAAACTTTTCTACAGAAAAGTTTCCCCCCGGCTCTTTACTCCGTAGCCGCGACCGGGTCCTTGGCTTTCTTGAAGACGATGAGCGGGCAGTTCTTGCAGATGTCCGCGCCCGGGAACGGGTGGCCGATGCGGGTGATGGCCGCGCCGCCCTCGCGCTCCTTGCGGGCCTTGAGTCGGGCCACCACGCGGCCGATGTCCTTGCCGGGAATGGCCACGTTGATCTCGCCGCGCTCGGTCTTGCCGGCGTTGTAGCTGCCGCTGCAGGCCAGAAACACATTGGCCTCGCCGGTGTTGTAGACGTAGACGTTGCCGGCGCAGGCGGCCGAGTTCATGGTCATGTTGGGACGCAGGGGATGCTTGTCCATGACGGCCATCCAGTCCACGACCAGGTGGTAGGCCTGCATGTTGTCGCAGTAGAAATGCACCACATCGGGCGGGAAGGCGGCGTCGGCCAGGGGCGAGACGACGGCGGCGAGCAGTCCTTCCTTCAGGCGCGGCTTGCTGCGCACGAAGCGTTCGGCCTGCTCCAGGTTTTCGCAGTATTTGAGGTGGCTTTTGAACTCGGCCGCGTCGATGTCCTTCCAGCCGAAGACGCACTTGGCGTTGGAGCAGCCGAGCTGTTCCTTGCCCACAAGCACGGTGATGCCCTCCATGCGCGCGCCGATCTCGGCCTGGCAGAAGGTGAGCGCCTTGGCCGGCAGGTAGTAGGCGACGCGCTCCTTGAAGTCGTCAAGCTCGGCCTGATCGAAAAAGTATTTGACGGCAATAGGATAGTGCATGAGCCGCAGCTCGTCCATAAGCACGCGCTGCATGTCCTGATACGAAAGCTCTTCCATGACGACTCCTTTTGTATGGCAATGCAAGGGAAAACGCCCGGGCGTCCGGACTTGCGCCGGCGGCGCCGCGCCATCGGGCGACCGTAACGGCTTTGCGATGCTAGGGGAGGTAGCGATTTGAGCAAGGCACTGTCAACAACAAAGCGCCCTTGCCTGATTTATCACGTGCGGGGTGTTGCTTACGGCCCGGGCAAGCAGCACTATTGTGATTTTTGGCACAAACGTGCTGCGATTATCACGGTGCCGAAATGCGGACAACCGCTGCTATCTTGCGCTGATCCGGCATCCACAAACACCATTTATAAGTAAAGCGTGACGTCAGGTATTGGGATACCCCACGGTCTGGGCCAGGGTGATGCGCCGGGTCGCGGGCAGGCCCATGGCCCCCGCCGTCATAAGAAACTTTCTGCGATCCATACGGGTTCTCCTTGGACGCACTGCATCCGTCCTCGCTCCTTAACGCCGGAGCGCGCCCCGGGCAACCGCCCCCCGCCCCCTTGCCGGGGCAAGGGAAAAGGACCATACGTATGGCAGACGGCGTAACCTCAAATAGCCCCTACCGCCATGCCCGAGTGCCCATCCCCATCCTCTCCGCGTTTCCCCTGCGACGCCGGAGACATCCTCACCGCCCTGTGGGAAGCCGCCGGCGATCTTGTCATGCTCCTCGACGCCGAGGGCCGTCTGCTCTCCATCAACGAAAACGGCCTGGAGCTTTTAGGCCGCAGCCGGGCAGAAACCGTGGGCAGGGATTGGTTCGAGCTGGCCCTGCCGCCCGACGACCGTGACAACACGCGGATTCTGCATCGCGCCCTTCTCGACGGCGAGGTGGCCGTCCGGGACGTGACGCCGGATCAGGCCATCCGCACCGCCCAGGGCTGGCGGCGTCTGCGCTGGAGCCTGGCCCTCATCGGCGGTCCCGACGGCCGGCCGGCCATGGTGCTCGCCTGCGGCCGGCAGGTGGACGCAATGAACCAGGTCGCGGCGGCCGTCCGGGAAAAGGAGCATGAATACCGCGACATCCTTGACGCGGCCAACGACGCCATCTTCATCCTGGACCCGGCCACGGGCCTTACCCTGGACGCCAACGAGCGCGCCATTTCCCTCTATGGCTACGGCATGGACGAACTGCGCCGGATCACGCCGGAGGGACTCAGCGCCGGCTATCCTCCCTATTCCGAGGCCGATTCCCTGGCCAAGCTCGATCAGGCCCGCCGTGGCCAACCCCAGCTTTTCGAGTGGCTGGCCCGCGACAAGACCGGCCGGCTTTTCTGGACCGAGGTCAACCTGCGCCATGCCGTGGTCCAGGGGCAGGACCGCATCATCGCCGTGGCGCGCGACATCTCCGAGCGCAAAAACGCCGAGCGGGCCCTGCTGGAAAGCGAGAAGAAATTCCGGCAACTGGCCGAAACCATCGGCGAGGTGTTCTGGCTGGCCTCCCCGGACCTCAAGCGCATTTTCTACATCAGCCCGGCCTACGAGACCCTCTGGGGCAGGTCCCCGGTCAGCCTCTACGCCTCGCCACGGTCCTGGCTCGACAGCGTCCATCCCGACGATCGGGACAAGGTGCTCGACCACCTGACCCGACTGGTCACCGGCCCGCCCGCCCAGGGGATCTTCCCCGATTTCCGCGTGGTGCGCGCCGACGGCGGCGTGCGCTGGGTGCAAGCCCGCTATTTCCCCGTGGCCGACGCCTCCGGGGTGATTTCCCGCCTGGCTGGCACCATCGAGGACATCACCGACAGCACCCAGACCCGCCTGGAACTGGAGCGCGTCAACGAACGTCTGGAAGACATGGTGCGGGAGCGGACGCGCACACTCAACCGCATGAACGAGGAACTCATCCACGAGGTCATGGTACGCCGGGAGGCCGAATCGGCCATGGCCCGGGCCAAGGAGGCGGCCGAAGCGGCCAGCCGGGCCAAATCGGAATTCCTGGCCAACATGAGCCACGAACTCCGCACGCCCATGAACGGCATCCTCGGCATGGCCCAGGTCATCGGCCAAACCGGGCTCACCGACGAGCAGCAGGGCTTCCTCAAGGACATCGAGGAATCGGCGACCTCGCTGCTCGCGCTCATAAACGACATCCTCGACTTTTCCAAAATCGAGGCCGAACGCCTGGAGCTGGGCCACGAGGCCTTCGGCTTGCGCGCCGTGCTGGCCTCGGTGGAAGCCCCCCTGGGCGTGCTGGCCCGGGAAACGGGGCTTAAACTCTCCGTGGATATCTCCCCCGACGTGCCGGACATGCTCATAGGCGACGCCGACCGCCTGCGCCAGGTGCTGATCAATCTCGTCGGCAACGCCATCAAGTTCACCGAACACGGCGGCGTGGTGGTCCAGGTGCAGTGCGTGGAAGCCTGCCGGCCGGCCGAGGCGACTGCGCGCGACATGCGCCAGGAGCTGCTCTTTTCCGTCAGCGACACCGGCATCGGCATCCTCCCCGAGGACACCTCCCGCATTTTCGACGCCTTCACCCAGGCCGACGGCTCCTACACCCGGCGCTTCGGCGGCACGGGGCTGGGGCTGGCCATCACCCGACGGCTGGTGGCGCTCATGGGCGGGGAACTCGGGGTGGACAGCGTGCCGGACCAGGGCTCGGTGTTCACCTTCACCCTGTCCTTCGATCTGGAACCGCTCCCCCCCGACATTGACGACGCGTAGAAAACGCGCGCGAGCGGGGGCCCTTGAAAAAGACCCTTGCCTCGCGCGCGCATTCCTTCCCCGATTTTGATTTCCTAACGACGGTATCGTGCGGTTGCCTACCGCCGCAGCCGCTCCACGGCGCGCTGGATGAAGCAGTACAGCGCCGGCACGAAATAGACGCCAAGGATGGTGGCCGCGACCATGCCGCCGAAAACCGCCGTGCCGAGGGCATGGCGGCTGGCCGCGCCCGCCCCGCTGGCCACCATCATCGGCACCACGCCGAGGATGAAGGCGAACGAGGTCATGAGGATCGGCCGGAAACGGAGCCTGGACGCCGAAACGGCGGCCTCTTCGGCCGTATCCCCGGCCTCCCGGCGCATCTTGGCGAATTCCACGATCAGGATGGCGTTTTTGGCGGCCAGACCGATGAGCATGACCAGCCCGATCTGGGCGTAGACGTTGTTGTCGAGCCCCCGCAGCATCTGCGCGCCCATGGCCCCGAACACCGCCAGCGGCACGGCCAGGATGACCGCGAACGGCACGGCCCAGGATTCGTACTGGGCGGCCAGGACCAGAAACACCATGACCAGGGCCAGGGCGAAGATGTAGATCGACTGGCTGCCGGAGCGGACCTCCTGGAAGGCGATGCCGGTCCAGTCGTAGCCGAAGCCCTGGGGCAGATCGGTGCGGGCAAGGGTCGCCATGGCGGTCAGGGACTGGCCCGAGGAAAAACCGGGCGGGGTCGCGCCGGAAATCTCCACGGTCCGAAACAGGTTGAAGCGGCGGATGTATTCCGGCCCGCGAATGGACCGGGTCTGCCCCAGGGTGCTGAGCGGCACCATCTCCCCGTCGGCGCTACGCACGTAAAAGCGCTCGATGTCGCGCGGACTGGTGCGGAAACGCGGTTCGGCCTGGAGCATGACCCGGTAGGTGCGGCCGAACTTGTTGAAGTCGTTGACGTAGAGGCCGCCGAGATAGGTCTGGAGCGCCTCGAACACGTCGCTTGGCGGAATGCCGAGGGTTTGCACCTTGGCGCGGTCGAGGTTGTAGAAAAGCTGGGGCACATCCACGCTGAAGTCGGAAAAGACGTTGGCCACGGCCGGTTGCCGCCGGGCGGCATCCATGAAGGTATAGGCCACCCTGGCCAGTTCCTCCACCTTGCCGCCGGTGCGGTCCTGCAACTCGAACTGAAAGCCGCCAGTGGTGCCGAGCCCGGGGATGGGCGAAGGGTTCAGGCCCATGACCACGGCCTGCTGGATGCCGGTGAAAAAGCCCTTGGCCCGGCCCATGGTCGCGTCCAGGGAAAGCCGCGGCGTGGCGCGCTCGTCCCAGGGCTTCAGGATGACGAACAGGGCGCTGGCATAGGAACTGTAGGTGGCGGTCAGCAGGTTGTAGCCGCCAAGGGACAGGACGTCGGCCACGGCCGGGTCGGCGGCGATATGCTCTTCCAGGCGCTTGACCACCGCTTCGTTGCGCTCCAGGGACGCGCCCTCGGGCAACTGGGCGTTGACGATGAAATAGCCCTGGTCCTCGTCGGGAACGAAGCCCGTGGGCACCGTGGTCAGCAGCCAGTAGGTGCCGCCGATAAGCGCCCCGAGGGTGACGAGCGTCACGAGGGTCAGGCGGATGGCCGCGCGCACCCCGGTCGTATAGCCGTTGGTGGTGGCGGCGAAGAGGTGGTTGAAGCCGCGAAAAAAGGCCCCGAGCGGCCCTTTGGGCGTGCCGGCCGGACGCAGGATCAGCGCGCAAAGCGCCGGCGAGAGCGTCAGGGCGCAGATGGCCGAGAGGGCCACGGACACGGCCAGGGTCAAGGCGAACTGCTGGTACAGCCGGCCCGTCACCCCGCCCATGAAGGCCACGGGCACGAAGACCGAAATCAGCACCAGCGAAATGGCGATAACCGGCCCGGCCACCTCGGCCATGGCCGCCCTGGTGGCTTCCCGGGCGGGCAGCCCCTCGTGGTCGATCTTGTGCTGCACCGCCTCCACCACCACGATGGCGTCGTCCACGACAATGCCGATGGCCAGCACCAGTCCGAACAGCGTCAGCGTGTTGATGGAAAAGCCGAAGGCCTGCATGAAGGCGAAAGTCCCGACCAGGGACACCGGCACGGTGAGCATGGGGATGAGCGTGGCCCGGCCGTTTTGCAGGAAGACGTAGACCACGAGCAGCACCAGGGCCACGGCCTCGAACAGGGTCTTTATGACCTCGTGGATGGAGGCGGTGACGAACTTGGTGGTGTCGTAGGGGATGGTGTAGGCGACGCCCGGGGGAAAATAGGTCGCCTGCTCGGCCATGATGGCCCGGATCTGCTTGACCACCTCCAGGGCGTTGGCCCCGGGCAGCTGGAAAATCTGGATGGTGCAGGTGGGCTTGCCGTTTAAGCGGGTGAAGGCGGTGTAGCTCTGGCTGCCGAGTTCCACCCGGCCCACGTCGCGCACCCGCACGAGCTGCGCCCCCTTGCCCGAACGCACGATGATGTCGGCGAATTCCTCGGGATCGGTCAGCCGGCCCTTGACCTGGACCGTGAGCTGGAACTCCTGGCCCGGCGGGGCCGGGGGCATGCCGATCTGGCCGGCCGGGGCCTGGACGTTTTGCTGGCGGATGGCGTTCGCCACATCCGAGGCGGTAAGCCCCAGGCGCGCCAGCTTGTCCGGATCGAGCCACACCCGCATGCCGTAGTCGCGCTCGCCGAAAACGGCCACATTGCCCACCCCGGGCACCCGGGCCAGGGCGTCGGTGACATTGATCTTGGCGTAGTTGTTGAGGAAAAGCGTGTCACGGCTGCCGTCCGGGGAATTCAGGTTGATCACCAGCAGCATGTCCGGGGACTGCTTCTTGACCGAAATACCGCGCCGGACGACTTCGGAGGGCAGGCGGGAGTTGGCCAGGGCCACGCGGTTTTGCACGTCCACCGTGGCCAGGTCGAGGTCGCGGCCGATGTCGAAGGTGACGTTTAGGACCATGCGCCCGTCGTTGGAGCTGACGGAATTCATGTAGAGCATGTCCTGGGCGCCGTTGACCTCCTGCTCGATGGGGGTGGCCACGGATTCTTCCACCACCTGGGCGCTGGCGCCGTCGTAGGTGGCCGTCACCTGGACCGTGGGCGGCACAATCTGGGGGTACTGGGCGATGGGCAGGGTCAGGATGCAGATCGCCCCGACCAGGGTGATGACGATGGACAACACGGCCGAGAACACGGGCCGCTCAATGAAGAAATTGACCATGACCGTTCGCCCCCCTCAGGCTTGCGTTCCCGCCGATTTCCGGTTGGCCGGGAGAGGGGGGCGACCGCCCCCCCTCCCCGGCCCAGGCAATACGCCCCATACTTTTGCAAGCGATCGACGCCTCTTCCCTTCCATCCCCTCCAGCTCGGGAAGCGACACATTCCCCCTGAAAAGTTTTTGGGG
>NZ_JBLODY010000086.1:0-16130 GCF_047785625.1 Solidesulfovibrio sp. C21 | reverse complement strand
ACAGATACCCCTTTGAAAGTTTTTTGCGGAGGGGGTCCGGGGGAGGGGCTTTTTTTCAAAAAAGCCCCTCCCCCCGGAAATCTTCCTCAAAAAATCAGCACCGTAAAACCATCGTTCATGTAGTGGGCCATGCCGGGGTGGCCGTGCATATCGTCGAGCAGCACGAATCCTTCGGCCACGGCCGCCTCCTGGCTGCCAAGCTGGTGCGAGCAGGCCTTGCACACGCCGGCAATGAGCCCCAGGGCCTTGGTCTTCTCGAAAAGCCCGTGCATGGGGTTGTCCTTTTTGGCCAACTCGGCCACGAGCCTGGTCGCCTCGCCTTCCAGGATCACCTGGACTTCGTAGTCTTTTTCCCGAAAATCGATGGCGTTAAGTAGCACGTGGATAAAGCAGGACAGGTCGCCGCGAAAGGCGAAAAGCGCCACCTTCTTCATAGCAAGCCTCCTTTGCGGCGCGGGCCGGGCGTCACACCTTGCCAACCGGCGCCAGGTAGATCGTGAATTCCGTTTCTCCGTCGAGCCCGAGCAGGGCGTCCATGGCTTCCTGGTCGTAGGCGGCGATGGCGCAGGTGCCGGACCGGATCGCCCCGCAGGCCAGATAGAGGTTCTGGCAGACATGGCCGGCGTCGAGCGCGATGACCTTGTACGAGGCGTCGCCGTAACGCCATTCCATGCGCTCGGGAATGGTCGTCCAAATAAACGTCGCCGCCCCCCGAGCCACAAAACGCTGGTTGAACGCGGCCTGGCCGAGCGACAGTTCCAACTGTTCGGGCGCGGCCAGGGGCAACAGCGCGTGCTCCACCGGCAGATAGCGGTAGAGTCCCGGGGTGACGCCCTCCACCCGAAAAACGGCGAGATAGGTTTCGAGGGCGTGGCGGCAACCGGCCGAGGGCACGGTGCGGTAGGCCACGGCGGCCGGCATCTTGCGCAGCCCCTGGGTGGCCCACAGCAGAAAGGACAGTTCTTCCAGGGAAAGCGCTTCGGGCGTGAAGGCGCGATGGGATTTGCGATCGCCTATGGCCCTTTTGACGGACACGTTGCCGACGCCGGGCCAGCCGTTGGGACCGGGAAGGGCGAAAAGCGTCGCCGCCGGCGGATAGGGCTTTTGCACCGGCGGCGGCTCAATGCCCCGGCTCTGTTCCGTCGCCGTGAAATCCACCATCTTGCGGATGGTGTCCTTCAAGAAAAACTTCAAATCCATACGCATCCATTTCCTCCCGGTTCCGCGCGAAACTCCACACCCAGACGCCGGGCCGCCGACAAGGCCGCTCCCCCGTCATGGTGGCGGAAACGGCGCATCAGCCGCTCCCTTTGCCTCAGGCGTAGTCCTCGATGATATCGGAAAGCGCGGCCATATCCGGTTCACGCCCGGCCAGCGGTCCCGCACCCGTCAGCGGAAAGGCCGGCCGGTCGCTTTTCCACAGCACGCCGATGGGAATTTTGTCCCCGAACACCATGGCCTTGGCCAGGGCGGCCTGAAAATTCGCGGGGTCGTGGTCGCCACCAAGCTTGTAGCAGCGCTCCTTGTACCAGGCAAAGGTGTTGACCTTGTTGAAGGACACGCACGGTTGCAGCACGTCGATGAGCGAAAACCCGGGATGGCGCGCGGCCTGGACGATGAGATCGGCCAGGTGGTCGATTTCGCCGGCGAATCCCCGGGCCACGAATCCCGCGCCCATGGTCACGGCCACGGCCACGGGGTTGAACGGATTGGAGGCCACGCCGTGGGGCTGGGTCTTGGTTTTCTGGCCCTTCATGGTGGTGGGGCTGGCCTGCCCCTTGGTCAGGCCGTAAATCTGGTTGTCATGGACGATGTAGGTCATGTCCACATTGCGCCTCAGCGCCGCCAGAAAATGGTTGCCGCCCTCGCCGTAGGAACAGCCGTCGCCGGATTCGGCGAAAACGGCCAGCTCCGGGTTGGCCAGCTTGATGCCCGTGGCCGCCGGCAGGGACCGGCCGTGCAGGCCGTTTAGGGTATTGACCCGGATGTAGTGCGGGGCCTTGGCAGCCTGGCCGATGCCCGTGGAAAAAACCGCCTTGTGCGGCGGCAAGCCGAGGGTAACCAGGGCTCTGACCACGGCCTTGCGGATGGAAAAGTTGCCGCAACCGGGACACCAGGCCGTTTCGAACTCTCCGTAGTCTTTTTCCGTCACCATGGCGTCCTCCTACAGTCGATCGAGAATATAGGCCGCCGTGAACGGCAGGCCGTCGAAGCGGGTCACCAGCGCGCCAACGACGTAGCCGGTTTCGCGCCTTATCAGCCGGGCCAGTTGGCCGGCGAAATTGCCCTCCACCATGACCGTGCGCTTGGCCGTTTCCAGAATCGGCAAAAACGCGTCCGGCACCAGGGGATAGACCTGGGAGAAATGGAGCACGGCCGTTTTTTCGCCCCGGGCGTTGCGTATGGCCGCCGCCTCCCGGGCCGCTCCGAGGGTCGTGCCCCAGCACACGAGCAGCGTCGCGCCGTCGGCATTGCCGTACAGGTCCGGGGGCAGGGCCGCCCGGATCAGGCCGGCAAACTTTCGCATGCGCTTTTCCTGCATGGTCACGCGCACGGCAAGGTCCTCGGTGATGTGCCCGTCCGGGGTGTGCTCGTCGCTGTCGAGAACCACCGTGGCCTCGGTGAACCCGGGGACAAGGCGCGGCGACACGCCGGAGTCGGTCACTGCGTAGCGCTCGTAGCCGGCCGGATCGGGAACGGCGGTGAGCGGCCGGGCCACGGGCGGCAGGGAGGCGAGGTCGAAGGGGGCCACGTCGCGGTAGCTATCAGCCAGAAACTGGTCGGTGAGGATGAAAACCGGCGACTGGAAGCGCTCGGCCGTGTCCACGGCCCGGTGGGCCAGATGGAAGCATTGTTCCACCGTGCCCGGGGCGAAGATGGCCCGGGGAAATTCGCCGTGCCCGGCGTGGAGCACCAAATCGAGGTCGGCCTGTTCGGTGCGGGTGGGCAGCCCCGTGGCCGGTCCCGGCCGCTGGGCCACGACGATGGTCACCGGCGTTTCGAGCATGCCGGAAAGGCTCACGCCCTCGACCATGAGCGCGAAACCGCCGCCCGAGGTGGAAACCATGGGCCGCGCCCCGGCATAGGAAGCGCCTATGGCCATGATCACGGCCGCGATCTCGTCCTCGGCCTGCTCACAGACCACGCCCATGCGGTCGCTGTGGTCGATGAGCGTCTGCATGACCGAGGTGCCGGGCGTCATGGGGTAAAACGAGCCGAAATTGACCCCGGCGGCCAGTCCGCCAAGGGCAATGGCCGTATTGCCGTTAAGCATCACGCGTCTGCCCCGGGGTTCGGCCGGAGACAGGCAGGCAAAGGAAGCCTTCTGGCTGCCGGTCCAGTCCGTGGCCGCCTGGAACACGGCCAGGTTGTCGGCCACGATTCCCTCGCCCTTCTTGGCGAATTTTTCCTTGATAAGCCCGGTGATCCAGGCCGGATCCAGGCACAGGAGGCTGCCGAGCACGCCCAGGGCGGCCGTGTTCTCAAAAAGCGGCCTGGGGCACAGTTCCTTGTAGGGAACGGCCAGCCCAGGATGGCCGGAGAGTCCGTGGGCGGCATCGGCCAGGACCAGGGCGCGCGGCGACAATCGATCCCTAAGCAACGGCAGGGTTTGCGCGGAAAGGGCCACCAGCAGGTCGATGTCCTCCGCAGGCGCGGTCACCTCCCGGCTGTCCACGCGGATGGCGTAGGTGTTGTGGCCGCCCCGGATGCGGGACAGGTAGTCCTGGGTGACGACGATGGCGTAGCCGGCCCGCACCAGGGCACGGGACAGGAACTCGCCCACGGTCACGAGGCCTTGTCCGGCTTCGCCGCCGATGACGATATTGAGGGATGCTTCGCCCATGCCCGAACACTCCTTAGCTTGGTGCAAAAATGACGGCCGCCCGCGGCGGACGCGGGCGGCCTCGGTGATACGGTTTTAGGCCGGAAACTAGACCGTGGTCGGCGGCGTGAACACCCGCGTGGCCAGGTCCTTGTCCAGCATGAAGGCCCCGCCCGGGGTCTGCTCCACGAGCTTGAGCTTGGCGATGACGTCGGCCACGTTGGCCTCTTCCTCGACCTGCTCGTCGATGAACCACTTGAGGAAGGACGCCGTGCCGTGGTCCTTTTCTTCCAGGGCCAGATCCATGAGCTTGTAGATGCGGGCGGTCACGCCTTCCTCATGGGCCAAGGCGTCCTTAAACACGGCCAGGGCCGACTCCCAGTCATGAGGCGGGGCGTCGAGGGCCTGCAGAATGACCCGGCCGCCGCGTTCCACAATGTAATTGTAGAACTTTTCGGCGTGGAACTTTTCCTCCTGATCCTGGACATGCATCCAGTTGGCGAATCCCATCAGTCCCTTGTCCTCGAAATAGGTGGCCATGGAGACGTAGAGATACGCGGAATAGAGTTCCCAGTGGACCTGATCGTTCAGGGCCTTTTCCATGGTCTTGGAAAGCATGGACTAGTCCTTTTTCCACAAGCCGTGGAGGTTGCAGTATTCCCGGGCGGACACCTTGGCCGCCTCGATGCAGAACAGGGCCTCGGGCTTGTCGCCGGGTTTGAGGAACTGACGATAGGCCTTGCCGTCGGCCAAAAGCTCGATCCACTCGATGTAGTGCTTTTCCTCCATGGGGTGGGCCACGGCGCCGACCTTGACCAGATAGCCCTTGTCGGTCTTTTCGATGACCGGGACGTGTTTTTCCTTGGCCGCGTCCACGGTGTTCTCGCTCATGAGCTTCATGGGCTGGCCGCAGCACACGAGCTCGCCGGCGCCGCCATGCAGGACCTCGACAATATTACCGCACACTTCGCACTTGTAGACTTCCAGTTGTTCAGCCATGTTTTATACTCCTTTAAAAGCCCCGTTTTCGGGAACCGGGATCGCGGACGGGGCGGGGCGTCCCCGGCGCGGGATGAGCAACACCTTGTTTTTTCATAAAACACTTCTTGGCCGGGTGCGCAACCCCCAAAGGGCGACGGAAAGGACGGACATAAAGATTTGGCCAGACCGGCCGATGATGCTCACAGAAGGTCCAATCGGGCCGGGGGAGAGCGAACATGGACGGGATGCGAAACATACTTGTGTGCGGCGTGGCGGCCGTGTTTATGGCCGCTGCCGTGCCGCAGTCGCCGGAAACGGCGGAGGCCGGCATGCCGGCCCCCCTGCCGACGCAGATTCCCATCCGGGACATCAATTCTCCCCCGACGCCCAATACGCCGCCCGTGCCCTTTACGCCAAAGCCCAGCCGCGTGCGGCGACACCGCGTCACCCGGCACAAGAAGCGCGCGCCCAGGCGTCCGCCGACACGAACGCCCGCGCCCGCGCCACGACAGACGCCGGCCAATCCGGGCATGCCCAGGCTCGAACAGCGCTACGAAGCGCCGACCGAGTCCCTGTACCTGCCGCCCCCCCAGGCTCCGGCCAAGGCTCCGGCCCAGTCGACCGCCACTCCCCCGAAGAAGACCTCGGGGCCAGTCCCCGACAGCGACCAACCGCCCGCAACGGCACAATTCCCGCCGGAACCCGCGCCGGCGCCGGCCCCGGCGCCGCAGCCCGCGCCCATGCCGGCCCCCGGCCCCGCAACGCCCGCGACACCCAACCAGGCTCCAACGCCGGCCCCGGCGCCGGCTCCGGCCAAATAGCCAAGGAGGCCGCCATGACGACCCGACTTTTGCGCCGCCTTTCCCTTGTCCTTATGCTGCCGCTTTTCGCGCCGCTGCTCATGGGGGCGCTTTGCGACCGGACCCCGCCCCCGCAGCCCCAGTATCCGGACGTGGCCATGGCGCTGGCCGCCGACCTCGACCGCCAACTCGTGCCGCGCCTTGGCATGTACACCCGCGACAACAGCCGGGGGCTCTACTGGGTGGTCATCACCACCCCGGCCGACCTCGGCGACCTGGAGCGGGCCTCGCCCCTGTCGCGGCTCATCGGCCAGGAGCTTTCCACGGCCTTCGTGGCGCTCGGCTACAACGTCCAGGAAATCCGCAAGGCCAGCGACATCATTTTCAGCCGCCGACAGGGCGAATTCTCGCTTACCCGCGACGTGCGGGCCCTGGCCACGTCCCGGGCCACCGCCACCCTGGTCGTGGCCGGCACCTACGTCGTCACGCCCGGCGGGGTGCGCTTCGCCATCGAGGTGGTCGACGCCCGCAACAACAACATCGTGGCCGCGGCCAACCGCACCCTGCCCATGGACGCCACGGTGGGAACGCTGGCCGGCGGCGGGGCGAACTATGGCGCGCCCACGGTTTCGACCACCGACCGGACGAGCTTCGAGCGGGACATGCTGCCCTACTCCATGAGCCGGCACTGGTAGGAGCGTCCGCACCTCAAGGGAACCACTTCATTTCCGGCCTCTTTCACCAGAAAAAGTTTTTGGGAAGGGAGAGCGCGAGAGGGGGACCCTTTTTTCAAAAAGGGTCCCCCTCTCGCATTTCCTCCGCCTCCTCCCCACCCCGCCGGCTTGCCAGCGGCGGGGCCATCCCCTATAATTCCCCACAATTCGGGAAAAGGATGGGAACATGATGGAAAACCGCCATGTCCTGGTCGTGGAGGACAGCCGCGTCCAGGCCAAGATCATAAGCCAGCACATTGCCGAAGCCACGCCCTTTCCCACCATCGTGGCCCACACCCTGGCCGAGGCCGAGGAGGTCATGACCGGCCGCCGCGATGCCATCTTCGTGGCCATCCTCGACCGCAACCTGCCCGACGATCCGGAGGGGCGCATCGTGCCCCTGGCCACCTCGCTCGGCATTCCGTCCGTGGTCATGACGGCCTCGTTTTCCGAGGAAGTCCGCCAGCAACTGCTCGAGCAGAACGTGGTGGACTACTTCATCAAGAACTACTCCGAGATGGTCGCCATGGAGCGGCTGATCGAACGGCTGTACAAGAACCAGTTCGTGCGCGCCCTGGTGGTCGACGACTCCAAACTTTTCCGCCACCGCCTGACGGAACAGCTCAAAAATCTCAACATCGAGACCCTGGAAGCCGAGGACGGCAGACAGGCCCTGGACATTTTGGCCGCCAACCAGGACGTGACCCTGGTCATCACCGACTACAACATGCCAAACCTCGACGGCTTCGGGCTGATCGAGGAAATCCGCCAGACCCAGGCCAAGGACAAGCTGGCCATCATCGGTGTTTCGGCCGAGGACGGCAGCCACACGGTCAAGTTCCTCAAGGTCGGGGCCAACGACTTCCTCATCAAACCGGTGCAGGTCGAGGAGTTCTCCTGCCGGGTCAACCAGCAGCTCGACATGCTGGAGATCCTGGCCAAGTATCGGGAACTGTGCGACAAACAGGTCAAATAACGCGACCGGCCAGATCGCGCCGCCGGACGTTCGTCCTGGCGCTTACGGCCGGACTGGTTCTTGCAGCCGGACTGGCCTTTTTTTGGGCCACCGCCTCCCCGCCCTTTCCCCTGGCCGCCTTGTCGCCGCCGGGCGCAACCGTGGTCGCGGCCCGAAACGGCACGCCGTTGCGTCTTTTTCTGGCCCCGGACGACGCCTGGCGTTTCCCGGTGCGCCTGTCCGCCGTGTCCCCCATTCTGCCGCGCCTGATCATCGCCGCCGAGGACAAGCGCTTTTACCACCATCCCGGGGTCGATCCCCTGGCCGTGGTTCGAGCCGCCCTCTCCAACCTGCGCGCCGGGCGCGTGATCTCCGGCGGCTCCACGCTGACCATGCAGCTGGCCCGGCTGGCCGATCCCAAGCCGCGCACCCTGGCCTCCAAAATCGAAGAGGCGCTGGCCGCCCTGGCCCTGGAGCGCAGGCTCTCCAAGGAGGCCCTTCTCGAACGGTATTGCAACATGGCCCCCTACGGCGGCAACATCGTGGGCGTCGGCGCGGCCAGCATGTTCTACTGCGGCAAGACGCCGGACCGGCTGTCCCTGGCCGAGGCGGCGCTTTTGACCGTCCTGCCGCGCGCCCCCCTGGCCTTGGACCCCACGAAACATCCGGAAAAGGCCAAAGCGGCCCGGGACAGGCTCCTTGCGGCCATGGCCCGCCGGGGCGTGATCACGGAAGCGGCCGCCGCGCAGGCCCGGCGCGTCCCGGTGCCGCAGCGCCTTTATCGGCCGCCCTTTTTCGCGCCGCAGTTTTGCGACCTGGCCCGGGAGGCGGCCGGAGCGGTGCCGCGCGTGGACACCACCCTCGATCCCGAAACCCAGAAGGCGGCCACGGACATCCTGCGCGGTCGCAAGGCCTGGCTGGCCGGCCAGGGCATCGGGGCCGTGGCCGCGGTGGTGCTCGATCCGGCCAGCCACGACGTCCTGGCCATGGTCGGGTCCACGGACTTTTTCGGCGACACCCGCTTTGGCCAGATAAACGGCGCAACCATCCGCCGCTCCCCCGGTTCGGCGCTCAAACCCTTCCTCTACGCCTACGCCATGGACCAGGGGCTCGTTTTTCCCCAAAGCCAGCTTCTCGATATTCCGACCGCCTTCGGCAACTACAGCCCCAAAAACTACGACGGCCATTTCCGGGGCCGGGTCACCGCCGAACAGGCCCTGGTGGCCTCGCTCAACGTCCCGGCCGTACGGCTTTTAAACACGGTCGGCACGTCGCCCTTCCTGGAGCTGTTGCGGCGCGGCGGCCTGGCCACCCTGGACCAGCCGGCGGCCCATTACGGCCTGTCGCTCGTTCTCGGCGGCGGCGAGGTGACGCTGCTCGATTTGGCCAACCTTTACGCCGACCTGGCAGGCGGCGGCGAGCACCGCCCGCCCCGGCTGCTGCGTAATGCGCCGCCCGTGCCCGCGATCCGGCTTTTTTCCCCCGAAGCCTGCGCGTTGGTGACCGAAATACTGACCAAGCTGGAGCGGCCGGACCTGCCCACCTCCTGGGAGCGAGCCCTGGCCGTGCCGGCCGTGGCCTGGAAGACCGGCACCTCCTACGGCCACCGCGACGCCTGGGCCGTGGGCTACAGTGCCGGCCGGGTCATCGGCGTCTGGGTCGGCAACATGGACGGCACGCCGGTTTCGGGCATCTCCGGCGCGGTGTACGCCGGGCCGATCCTCTTCGAGCTGTTCCGGGCCCTGGAGCCCCACGGGTCGCGTCTGGCCGCGCCGCCGGGCCTCAATATCCGCGAGATCGAAGTCTGCGCCGAAAGCCGCCAGTTGCCGGGGCCGGACTGTCCCAGGCGCGTGACGGCCAAAATCATCCCCGGCGTGACCAGACTCGGCCCCTGCCCCGTCCACCGCCGCTTGCTCGTGGATGCCGCCTCGGGACTGGCCCTTTCCGGGGACTGTCTGGCCACCCATGCGGCCAAATCCGTGATGGTGGCCACCTATCCGGCCGAGCTGGTGTCCTGGTGGCGCGGGGTCGGCATTCCCTTTGTCCCCCCGCCCGGCCCGGAACCGGGCTGTGGCGCACCGCGCGGGGAAGGGCCGCGTATCGTTTCGCCAAGTCCCGGCACGCCTTACGTCTTCCGGCGCGACGCCCCGGCCGCCTTCCAGCGCATCGCGCTTGCCGCCGACGCCCCGGCCGGAAGCCGACGGCTCTCCTGGTACGTGGACGGAGAACTCACCGCCCAGGGCGCGCCCGGAGCCACCCTTTTCTGGCAGCCAAGCCCCGGCAGCCATCGGCTCGTGGCCGTGGACGACCAGGGCCGGGCCGATGCCGTCACCGTGCACATCGAATAACCTTTCGGGAGGTACCCCACATGAGCGCTATTCTGGATTTCTCGATTTTTCCGCTGGACAAGGGTGTCAGCTTATCCGCCTACGTGGCCCGGGCACTGCGCATCGTCAAGGAAAGCGGCCTGCCGTACGTGTTCTCGCCCATGTCGACGAGCGTCGAGGGAGAATGGGACGAGGTGCTGGCCCTGGTGACCCGCTGCAAGGAGGAACTGGCCAAGGACTGCGACCGCATCAACGTGTCCATGCGGGTCGACTGGCGCAACGGCCCTTCCGGACGGCTTTCGGCCAAGATCAAATCCGTGGAGCAAAAGCTGTAGTCCGGCCCGAATCCGCCGCAACCGTTGCCAAGCAACGTACCCGGAGTTACAAAAACAAAGGCGCAGGCATCCCGCTGGCGCTTTGCCCAAGTCCGCCCCAGGCCGGCCGTCGGGTCGGCATACCCGCACACCGCAACATCCGAGGAGTCGATCATGCTCAATCAGCTGGCGCAAATGGACATGAGCATATACTTCCAGTCTCTCGTCTTCCTGATCTTTATCGTTATCCTGCTGCGACTGCATTGGAAGATTGGCTCATTCATGCACGTCGCCTCGGCCATCGTGAAATACGTGGTGCTTATCTGCATCTTCATCTATATTTTTCTCAACTGGGCCAGTGACGTCAACCCGAGCCTGCGCAGCAGCAGCTTGGTCATCATGACGCTCATCAATATCTATCTGCTGTGGCATGTCATCATCTCCTCGGTGGAACTTCCCTATCGCCGGGCGCTGAGAAGCTGTGTGGACGGCGTCTGCACCGTGACCGACCTCGAGCGGTCGTTCAGCAGCGGAAAGCGCTACTACAAGATCCGTTACTTGTGGGCCTCTCTCGGCAGCGGCGTCGCGCCCTGGCGTTTTCTGCGCGGCATCGCGGCCGAACGCACCCGTGACGACCTGCATCGCGTGTTCGTCGGCCTCGATCCCAAGGGCTCCATCTTCGGCTCGAACCTCTTCAACCATTTCCTGCTCCAGCAGCTGGGCGTCGACAAGTCCATGGACACCGCCAAACGGGCCGAACGCCGCCGTACCATCGAATTTCTTGGCAGCGATCCCTGGCTGTCGGAAAAAACCGGGGAATTTTTGAACCACCTGCTCGCCACGCCGGAAGGCCTGCTGGAAAAAGGCCTCAAGGACACGTTGCAGGACGCCGGCAAGATCGCCTGACGCCACGCGACTCGGGGTGCGAGAGGGACACCCTTTAAAAAGGTTCACCCTCTCGCACGCGCCCTTTTCTCCTCTTTTTTGTTGAACGGGCCGTCAGAGCGGAAGCGACAAACCTGCCCAATCGGGACAACGGGAGGGCGAACATGGGCGCACGCGCAACAAGAGCCCTTTTCCTGGCATCGCTCGTCCTGGCCTGTCTGAACCTCTCCCCGGCCTTGGCCCCGGCCAAGTGCCTGCCCGGCAATCTGTCCATCGCCGTGGACGCCGGGCACGGGCCGAAAATCTCCGGCGCGACCAGCGCCACGGGCCAGCCGGAATACGCCTTCAACCTGCGCCTGGCCAAACAGGTCGTCGCCGCCCTCAAAGCGGCCGGCTTCAGCCGCGCCTTTCTGCTCGATCCCAAGGGAACCGACCTGCCCCCGGCGGCCAGGGCCGCCCGGGCCAACGCGGCGGGCGCCGGACTCCTGCTCTCCGTCCACCACGATTCGGCGCAGCCCCAATTCTTCGAAACCTGGACCGTGGACGGCAAGCCCCGCCGCTACTGCGACCTTTATCACGGCTATTCGGTGTTCTATTCGGGGAGAAACCCCAAGGCGGCGGCAAGCCTGGACCTGGCCAAACGCATCGGCGGCCGGATGACCGCGGCGGGCTTTCCTTTCACCCGCCACCACGCGGCGGACATCCCGGGCGAACGCCGGCCGCTTGTCGACGACAAGGTCGGCGTCTACCGCTACGACGGGCTGGCGGTGCTGGCCAGGGCGCGCATGCCGGCCGTGCTGCTGGAGGCGGGGGTCATCGTCAACCGGGAAGAGGAAAAGGAACTCGCCGGCGGCAAGCGACAGGAAAAAACCGCCCAGGCCATCGCCCAGGCCGTCACAAACTGGTGCGCCGTGCCATAGGCGCTTGAAAAGAGACTGGGGGAGAACCTTTCTTGCAGAAAGGTTCTCCCCCCAGACCCTCTTTCCAAAGATTTTTCATGGAATCAGATCGTTGCGTGAGAATCCGTACCCGTTAAAAAGTTTAGGAAGGGGAGCGCGCGAGAGGGGAGAACCCTTTGCAAAAGGGTTTCCCCTCTCGCACCCTCTTCCTCTCCCCTCCTCTAAGCATTCGCCGCCAGGCGCGCCCAGGCCAGGGCCCGGGCGCGTTCGGCGAGTTGGAGCATTTCGGGCTTGGAGATCTGGTCGTCCGCGCCCACGGCCTCGCCCTTGTGGCGCAGGCTGTCGGTGATAAGCGAGGAAAAGAGGATGACGGGCAGTTGCTTGAGCACCGGGTCCTCTTTGACCTTGCGGGTGAGGCTGTGGCCGTCCATGGCCGGCATTTCGATATCCGAGACCAGGATGTGCACGAAATCGGTGATGGGCCTGTTTTCGCTGGCCGCGGCCTCTTTCCATTCCGTCAGCTGCTCCCAGGCGATGCGGCCATTGATCGTGCGCGTCACCTCGAAGCCGGCCTTTTCCAGCGACGTCCCGATCATACGACGGATGGTGGTGGAATCGTCGGCGATAAGGACCTTGAATACCATGTCCTTGTCGGGCAGCTCCTTGTGGCGCTCGACGAAGACCTCCTGGTCGAGTTCCTTGAGCGCCAAGCTGGGATTGAGCTCGGCCACGATCTTTTCCATGTCCAGGATGAAGACCACCCGCTTTTCGAGTTGCACCACACCCGTGACGGAGTTGCCGGAATAGGTCTGGACCTGGATGCTCGGCGCCTCGATCCGCTCCCAGCTTAAGCGGTGGATACGGGTGACGCCGGAAACGCGAAAGGCGCTGACCACCCGGTTGAATTCCGTCACCACCACCTTGTCGGAATCCGTTTCCGATCGTTCCTTGCCGAGCCAGGACGCGAGATCGACCAATGGCACCACTTTGTTGCGCAGGTTGAAGGTGCCAAGAACGCAGGGATGCGGCGTCTGGGGCAGTTCCGTGACCTTTGGCAGCCGGATGATCTCCAGCACCTTGGCCACGTTGACCCCGTAATACCCGGTATAAACCTTGCCGGAACGCGTGGGTTCCTCCAGATAGAACTCCACAATTTCAAGTTCGTTCGTACCGGATTCAAGAAGGATGTTCGTATTGCTCATGGCGCTGGGGCTCCGGGAAGGCTGTGCTGGCAGTGGGGACCTTCTGGAAAGGATATTGGAAAAATCAAGCCGTTGTCGAGACAAAAAGCAAGAGCCGACGAGCACGGAACGACGGATTGACACGCCCCACGCTTCCTGGCAGCCTTGCTAATGGGGAACAAGGTCTGGAAAGGCACGTTGTATTCCTTGAGCCACGCGGGAATGTGTCATGAGAAAATGTCTTTTGCATGCCGTTTTGGCTTCCCTTGCCACGGCGATCTGCCTGGCCGTCCCCGCCCGGGTAGCGGCCGAAGACCCGGTCACGCTTTTCGTTTTTGACAGGCCGCCCTTTTACCATCTGGAAAACGGCCGGCCCGACGGCGGGTTCCTCCTCATCCTGGCCCAAACCGTTTTTCAGCGGGCCGGCGTACCCTACGGCATCCGGGAGATGCCGCCCGGCCGCATCCTGGCCACCTTCGAGACCGAGGACGCCAAGGCCTGCGCCGTGGGTTGGCTGCGAACCCCCGCGCGCCAGCGCTTTGTCCGCTTCAGCGATCCCATCTACGTCAACAAGCCCCTGGGCGTCGCCGTGCGTGCGCCGCTTGCGGCAGAGGGCTCCCGGCCCCAGCCGCTCGGCAGGCTTCTGGAAAATCATTGGACCTGGGGGCTGCGCCTGGGCTTTTCCTATGGCCCGGCCATGGACGCGGCCTTCGCCGCCGCGCCGGCCGGCACGGTCATGCGCTTTTCCGATCCGGTCATCATACTGCGCCTTCTGGCCAAGGGCCGGTTGGACGCCATGCTGCTCGAGCCCGAGGAACTGTCCTGGCTGCTTGGGCAGGAGCCGCGACTGGCGGCCGCTATCCGCTTCGTGCCCCTGGCCGACGCCAAGCCCCGGGCCCGGTGCATCATGTGCGACGACGCCGTTTCCCCGGCCGTCATGAAACGCCTCGATGCGGCCATCGACGAACTGGTCGGCCCTGCCGCCGACAAAATCCGGCGGATCGGGGCCATGCGCCATTAGGCGCAACAGGAAAAAGACGCGAAGCGTGCCGCGGGGAAGCGGCTAGGCGATGCGATCGAGTAGCAGGTGGGAAAAATAGCCGAGCACGGTGGCGATGTAATACGGCAAAAATGGCCGCCAGGGCATGCCCAAAAGCAGCATGGGCCCAAGCAGGACAATGCAGGGGACAAGGAGCGCCGCCCACCAGGTATGGGTCCAGCCCCGATGGGAACCGATGGCCGGCAGCAGGCCGCAAAACCCGAGCACCGCGGCATAGCGGTATTGGTGCCGGACAATGAGCACGGCGTCGGCCAGAAGCGCCGCGCCGTAAAAAAAACGCCGTCCGGTGGAGTCGGTGTCCACGTCGGGGAAAAGGCCCCCCAGGATGGCGAAAAAGCCCAGGCTGGCCATGGTTTCGTAGCCGGGGCGGTACACGCCGAGCCACCAGGCCCCGGCCACCGCCGCGCCGGCCACTGCCGCCGCGCCGGCCATATGCGTCTTGTATCCCGGCATGGACAGGCTGGTAGCATCGCCCACGCCCCCTGGCAAGGCGCGACGCGTCTTGACGCCGCACCCCGCCGCCGCTACCACCAAACAACCGCAACACCCAACCCCGGAATCCCAATGTCTGTGAAAAAAACCGTTTCCGCCCTGTCCGCTTTTTTCGCCATCCTGCTTTTTGCCGAAGCCCTCGCCTTCGCTGCCGGCCCGAAAGTGGAGATCTTCATGACGAGCTGGTGCCCCTACTGCGCCAAGGCCGAGGCCTTCTTCAAAGCCAAGGGCGTGCCTTTCTCCGCATCGGACATCGAAAAAGACAGCGCCGCCCGCATGCGCTTTCAGAAATACGGCCAGCGCGGCGTGCCGCTCGTGGTCATCGGCGATATCGTCATCCCGGGCTATTCCGTGGCCGAATATGAAAAGGCGCTGGCCGTGGCCAAGGCCGGACCGTCCGCCTCGTCCCAGCCCAAAATGGTCTACGGCAAATAAGGCGTCTGCGCCGTCAAGGAGTTTCCCGTGCCAAGCGCCCCCCTGCACGCCTTCAGCCAGCGCGCGAAGGCCATCAAGATATCGGCCACCAAGCTCATGCCCATGATCGCCGCCGGCATTGGCGACTGCGTTTCCCTGGGCCAGGGCGTGCCCTCGTTCGCCACCCCGGCCCATGTGGTCGAAGCGGTCTGCCGGGCCTTGCGCGACTCGCCGGCGGCGGGCAAGTACTCGCTGCAACCCGGCATGCCCGAACTGCGCTGGGCCGTGGCTGACAAGCTCGCGGCCGAAAAAGGCCTGCAAGCCAATCCCGAGACCGAAATCGCCATCACCGTCGGTGGCATGGAAGCGCTTTTGTGCGCCATCCTGTGCCTGTGCCAGAGCGGCGATGAAGTCATCGTGCCCGAACCCTTCTATCCCTCCCATGTGGAGCAGGTGTGTCTGGCCGAGGCCACGCCCGTGCTCGTGTCCCTGCGCCGGGGGGACTGGAGCCTCGACCCCGACGCCATCGCCGCCGCCGTGACCCCGCGCACCAAGGCCATCATCATCAATTCGCCCCACAACCCGACCGGCTCGGTCTTTGCCGAAAAAGACCTGCTGGCCGTGGCCGAGATCGCCCTGCGCCACGACCTCTACGTCATCTGCGACGATACGTATGATGCGCTGTCCTATGACGCGCCGGCGTTTTCCCTGGCCATGGTCAGGGACCTGCAACCGCGCCTCGTGTCCGTGGGCAGTTTTTCCAAGCGCTACGCCCTGACCGGCTGGCGGGTGGGTTTCGCCTTCGCCCCGGAACCGATCATGGCGGAAATGCTCAAAGTGCACGACTGCGCGGCGATCTGCGCCCCCACCCCGGCCCAGATCGCCGCCCTGGCCTCCCTGACCGGCCCCCAGGGCATCTTCGAAGGCTTTGTGTCCACCCTGGCCGCCCGGCGCACGCGCATACAAAAGCACCTCGACGCCATGGCGCCGACCGTGCGCTACAACGCGCCGGCCGGCGCGTTCTACGTCATGGCCCGCTACGACCTGCCCGCCGCGCCCATGAACGTGGCCACGCGGTTGATCCGCGAGGCCAACGTCATCACCATCCCCGGCGACAGCTTCGGCCCCGGCGGTGAAAGCAGCCTGCGCCTGTCGTTCGGCGGCGACGAGGCCGACATCGACGCCGGCTGCGAACGCCTGGCCGCCTGGTTCGAAGCGGAGCGAAAAAAGGGATAGTTTTGTGGGGGAGGGAGGCCCCTTTTTGCAAAAAGGGGCCTCCCTCCCCC
>NZ_JBLODY010000085.1:0-16275 GCF_047785625.1 Solidesulfovibrio sp. C21 | reverse complement strand
AGCCTGCCGCGAAGCGGCGGCATCGTCCCAAGCAAATTCCGCCGCCATCTTCTCCACTCTCCGCCTGACCGCGCACAACCCGAGATTCCGCCCGACCAAAGCACACCGGTTGGGGGGCCCGGGGGGCCCACGGCCTCCCGGCGGGGGTGCGGGGGCAGAGCCCCCGCCTCTTCGTCTCCGTTACGTCTTCGTTCGCCTACTGCCGCAACGTGTCCGCCACGTCCTTGGCGAATTTCTCCACGAGTTTGCTTTGGGCGGCGGCGAGGTCGGCGTAGCCCGGGCCGGTGGTGGCTTCCTGGTATTCGACGCTGCGCCAGGCGAGGTTGTTGCCGTCGGCGTCGACCACGGACCAGCTGGCGCGCAGGGTGGCGTTCTGGCCGAGTGTGCCGTCGAAGCGGGCGACCTGGATGACGATCTGCTTGTCCGGGTGTCCGCCCACGGGCCAGGGGTAGGTGACGAGGGGCTTGGCGCAGAGCAGCATGCCGAGGTTTTCGGCCAGGGCCCGCTGGAAGTTGTCACGCAGCGGTTCGGCCCATTGGTCGAATTCGGCCAGATGCATCTGGTTGGGCCCCAGGCGCGTGACGATCTGGGCGCGGTCGAGGTAGGCCGGGAAATCCACGGGACCGATGCCGATGGACTGGCAGGGACCTGTGATGGGCGCGGTTTTTTCCTGGGCCGCGTTGCTCAAGGAAAAAAAGTGGGTGGGCGCGGATTTGCCGCAGCCCGTCAAAAGCGGCAGGCAGCAGGCGGCAACGGCCACGACGGCGGTGAGGGTACGGGGGCGAAGGCTCATTTGCGGGGTCCTCCCTTGCCTTGGATCAGGGCTTCGGGGTGGCGTTCGAGGAAATTGGCCAGTTCGCGAATGGACCGGGCGGCGTTCGCAATTTCGCCCAGGGCCCGGTTGAGGTCCGTGACGGTCGGCGAGTTGGAGTTGATGATTTTCTGGAAGTTGCCGATGGCGGAGCGCCCGTCCTTGAGGGTGGCGTCCAGGGACTGGATCGCGCCCTTGGCCGAGGTGCTCAGGCCTTCGCTGCGGCGGTCGAGGTTTTTGGCCAGGTCGGAGTAGTTCTGGAGGGCCTGCTCGATCTTCTGGGCCAGGGGGCCCACCTTGCCGCGGATTTCGGTCAGGATGTCGCCGCCGTTGGTGAGGGCGGTGTCGATCTTGCCGGGAATGGCTTTGACTTCAGGCGAATTGATGAGCTGCTCGAAGCCCGAGACCGCGCTGATGAGCCGGTTGACCAGCTCCTCGAGGGGCAGGCGTTTGATGGTTTCCGTCAGCTTTTCAAAAGTCGAGGGCACGGTGGGGATTTCGGGCAGGCTGGTGTTGCCGACCAAGCGTACGGGGGTATCGGGCATGAGGTCCAGGGAAACGGCGAGCTGGCCGGTCACGAAGCTCTGGGTAATGAGCTGGGCGCGAAGGCCCTTGTCGATCAACTGGGTCAGCAGCGTTTCCGAGCCTTCATCACGCGCCTGGGCCAGGTTTTGAAGACCCTTCTGCATGCTCTTGTCGTGGATGATCTTGATCTTGCCGCCCATGATTTCCACCACAACGGGGATGAAGAAGTGCAGCCGGGTGGGATCGGCCTCGATGCTGATTTCGGTTACCGAACCGATGGGAACTCCCCGGAAGAGTACCGGCGCGCCGACTTCGAGTCCGCTGACGGAATTGGGGAAGAACATGATGCATTTGTATTTTTGCGTGAAAAACATGCCCGAGCCCAGAGCCACGATGGCCCCGAGGGCCAGGGCCAGGGCCCCGAGGACGAACAGGCCGAGCAGGGTTTTGTTGGTTTTGGCGCTCATGGGTGTTTTTTTGTGTCCTGGCCGCGAGGCCGTTATTCCTGGCCCCGGGTAAGAAAGTGGCGCAGGTTGGGATCGGTTGTATGGGCCAGGAGTTCCTTGGGGTCGCCGCTGGCGCTCATGGTCCGGGTTTCGACGTTTAAAAAGACGGAGTTGTTGCCGATGGCGAAAATGCTGGCCAGTTCGTGGGTGACGACCACGAAGGTGGCGCGCAGGCTGTCGCGCAGCTCCATGATGAGTTCGTCCAGAAGGTGGGCGCTGACCGGGTCGAGGCCGGCCGAGGGCTCGTCGAAAAAGAGGATGTCCGGGTCAAGGGCCATGGCCCGGGCCAGACCGGCCCGTTTGCACATCCCGCCGCTTATTTCCGAGGGGTAGAAATCCTCGAACCCGGCCAGCCCGACCAGGGCCAGCTTGAGGGAGGCCAGTTCGCGGATCTCTTTCGGTTTGAGCTTGGTGTATTGCGACAAGGGAAGGCTGATGTTTTCGGCCAGGGTCATGGAGCTGAAAAGCGCGCCGGACTGGTAGAGGATGCCGGTGCGGCGAAGGATCGTGTCGCGGTTCTCGGGCGTGGCGTCCCAGAGGCTGCCTTCGCGGTAGAAAACCGTGCCGACGGCGGGCTCCTTGAGGCCGACCAGCACGCGCAGGAGCGTGGATTTACCGCAGCCGCTGCCGCCCATGATGATGAAGATATCGCCCGTATTCACCGTGAACGTGAGGTCGCGCATGATGACGAAATCACCGTAGGCCAGGGTCAGGTTTTCGACGCGGATGGCCGGTTTTTCGCTGGCTGCGGGAGTCGGGGGGGAGGTTGTCGTTGCGTCCATGGGGTCTCACACGCCGATGATGTTGCAGGACACGGTGATGATGGCCGTGGCGATAATGATGGCCAGGATGCTCGTGACCACGGCTGCCGTGGTTGCCTGCCCGACGCCCAGGGCGCTTCTGCCGCAGCGCATGCCCCGGTAGCAGCCGGCCATGGCCACCAGCACCCCGAAGACCGTGCTGTGGACCATGCCGATCCAGAAGTTGACCAGGGGCACGGACTGCCAGGTGTGGGTCAGGTACTGGACGGGATTGATCTTGAGCATGAACACCCCGACGATAAAGCCGCCGAGGATGCCCATGAGGTCGGCATAGACGCACAAAAGGGGCATCATGAGCACCAGCGCGATCATCCGCGGCAGGACCAGAAACTGGGTCGGCGAGAAGCCGAAGGTGCGCAGGGCGTCGATTTCCTCGTTGACCTGCATGGTGCCGAGTTCGGCGGCATAGGCCGCGCCGGTGCGGCCGGCCATGATGATGCCGGTCATGATCGCGCCCATGACCCGGACCATGGCGATGCCGACAATGGTGGAAACGTAAATCTGGGCACCGAACTGGGAAAGCTGGATGGCGCCGACAAAGGCCAGGATCAGGCCGACCAAAAGGCTAATGAGCGAGACGATGGGCAGCGCCTCGACGCCGGCCTGGTAGATGAGCGCCCAAAGGTTCGAACGCTGAAATACGGCTTTGCCGCGCGCCAGGGCAAGGCAGGCCAGAGTGACGTCTCCTAGGAATTCCAGTAGGTTGTATACGCCCTGCCACGCGCCGAGGGCCAAATCGGCCACCTGGGCGAGAAACGGAATCCGGGCTTTGTTGCGGGCGGCTCCCTGGCGTTCGGGCACTTTCTCGGCCAGTTCCAGCAGGCTTTTCGCGCCAGAGGGCAAGCCGGACAAATCGGGTACGACGCCATGGGCCTTGGCCAGGGCCAGGATGGCGCGGCATTGGGTCAGAAAACGGCTGTCCCAATCCGTGACCTTGGCGCTTTCAAAGGCCAGTCCCTTGGGCGCCGGGGCTTTGGCCAGGGCCGCCCGGACCGGGGACAGATCGGGGAACGGCCTGTCGATGCGCCATGTCCCGGAAAAGGTCAGGGTAAGCACGCCGTCCGACTCGGCCATACTGCGGGCCGGGGCGTCGGGGGGAGGGCTGGGAAGCGGGGAGTGTGTCATGGCAAGGGGAGCCGTGCGGGCATCAGTTTTGGGACCCGGTTTAAATCCAATGGAAACAGGCAACTGTCAAGCGACAACCTGATGTCGGATGTGTAGGTTTCGGCTTTGGCCGCCCTGGGTGATCTTGGCGGAACAGGCGCGCCGCCTTGCTTCGGCAGCGCGCCGTGTCCTTTGGCCGAGGATTTTTCCAGGCGTTATTTTTTTGTGGGATACTGGCGCAGGCATTCCTGGTCGCACAGGTCGCTGCCGCGATCAAGCATGTACCCGCAATCCTGCATGTCGTACCCCTGTAAGTAGAGGTGATTGTAGACTTGGTTGCAGGCCGTACGGCAGGCCCCGGAGGTGGCGTATTTCTGCGAAATGACGTTGTCGAACTGCTGACAGATGTTCATATCGGAACCGCAGGGGTCCGATCCGGGGGGCGTAATGCAGTTGCCGTAGAACATGGAAGGCGAGGCTGGCTTGAGTGGGGCGCAGCCCGCAACGAGACCCAGCAGAGCCGTTGCGGCCAGAAAAAGGTAGATGATGCGGCGTGACATGGCTTCCTCCCTCTGTTGATGGATGCGGGATACACAGATTCATCAGGATATGCCTAGCATGGTCCGGTGGCAAAAAGCCAGCCCGACGTTGCATTGCGCGTAAATCCTTAATGCCCGATCAGCAGACGGAAGATGGCCGGGCCGTAAAGCATCTGCACCATGCCCCCGAGACAGAGAAACGGACCAAAGGGAATGGGCATGGATCGCTGTCTGCCCTGGCCCAGGATGAAAAACGGACTGGCCAAAAGCGCGGCCACGGAACCGATGAGCACCGCGTAGGGCAGCCCGAGGGCGCCCACCACGCCGCCGATGGAGAGCATGAGCTTGACGTCGCCCCCGCCCAGGCCGTCCACGCCCTTGGTCAGCCGGTAGACGGCGGCAAGCAGCCAGAAGACGCCGAATCCCGCCGCCGCGCCGATAAGCGCCGGATACAGCCCTATGCCGGGGTGCAGGATGCCCATGGTGATGCCGAGCGCGCCCGCCGGGTAGGTCAGGACGTCGGGCAGCAGGTAGACCTGAAAATCGATGCCCGAGGCCACGATGTAAAGCCCGCCCAAGGCCAGGCAGGCGAGAAACCACCAGCCTGGGCCGAAGGCCAGGGCCGCCAGGACGGCCCAGACCGCCGAGGCCAACTCGATAAGCGGGTAGAGGGGGGGAATGCGCTCCCGGCAGGACGAGCAGCGCCCCCGCAACAGCACATAACTTACAACCGGCAAGAGCTCCCACCAGCGAAGCCTGTGGCCGCAGCGCGGACAGTGCGACGGCGGCCGGACAATGGATGTTCCAGCGATGCCTCGCGACACGCACACCGAATAAAAACTGCCGAGCACAAGGCCCAGCACCCCGGCAACCGTCGGGAAGATATAAGGAAAAAATATATTCATTGGATATGGGTAGGAGATGCGAGAGGGGAAACCCTTTAAAAAGGGTTCTCCCCTCTCGCGCTCTCCCCTTCCTCAATTTTTTGATTTTTCTTCGTAACGTACAGCAAATATAGTACTATTATTAAAAGTCTTTGGAAAGGGGGCCTGGGGGAAAACTTTTCTTCAGAAAAGTTTTCCCCCAGATTCTTTAGGGCGGCTATTGGAAAAGTTTTTCCACGGCCGGGTCGGCGGGATAGCGCTCGTCCAGGGAGATGACCGAGGTCTTGTAGGTCTGGCCGGGTTTCCAGGCAAAGTCCGGGCCGCCGGGCAGGGTGAACAGATCCAGGCGGTTTATGGTCTTGCCCTTGATGTAGGTCCGAGCCCACAGGGTCTTGCCGTCGGCCGAGGGTTGCCCGGCGTTACCGGCGTTGGGGCCGCTGCCGAGCAGGATGTCCAGGGTGCCGGGATGGGCTTCGAGAAAGGCCTTTTCGTCGCCCATGCCCAGGCCGCTTAGGCCGATGACGAGGCGGGCCTTGCCCCTTAGCGCCTTGGCCGCCTGGGCCACGGCGTCGCCGAGGGCGGCCGGAGCCGGCTTTTTCGGGTCGGGCGAGGGCGGGAAAAAGACGATGCCGATCGTATCCCCGCCAAGGGTCACCAGCTTCGTTCGGGGTTCGGTGGTAAGGACGTTGAAGGCGGCGGGCAGGGGCGCGCCGGATTTCTTGAGAAAGGCCGCCTCGTCGGGGGTGAGCGCCCCGGCGTCGTAGCCCATCATCTCCAGGGCCTTGACCATGCCGGGTATCTTTCGCGGATCGGGTTTGGCTTCCAGATCGTAGTCGGGGAGGACCTCGAAGGGACAGGCCAGAAGCAACAGCCTGTCATGCAGCGACGGGGCGTTGCGCAGGGTTTTGATGAAGGCGGCCCGCCGGGCCAGCCCGCCGATGAGCTTGCCGCCTCAGGAGGGGCACGGTGCGACGTTGCCGTAGGTGTTGCCGGTAAAAAGGATGGTGAGCACAGGCTCGGCCGCCCGGGCGGGCGGGATGGCCTGGACACAAATCAGGAGCACGGCGGCCAGGACGGCGCGCAATAGCGTTCGCAGCACGGGAAAAACCTTTTCAGACGGTGTGGGACGTCGGATCAGAACAGCTTTTCGATGGCTTCGGCCTGGGGAAAGGCCGCGTCCAGGGGCTGGACCTTGGCCATGAAGTTGTCGCCAACCTTCCAGGTGAAGCCGGATGCGCCGGGCAGCGCGAACAGGTCGAGCCGGTTTATCGTCTTGCCCTTGATGTAGGCCCGGGTCCACAGCGTTTTGCCGTTTTTCGAGGTCCGGGAAGGAAAGCCCGAGCCTCCGCCACTCCCGAGCAGCACATCCACCGCGCCGACGCGGGTGTTGATGAAGGCTTCCTCGTCGATGGCGCCCCAGGGGCTTATGCCGACGACCAGGGCCGTCTTGCCGCGCAGCCCGGCCGCCGCCTTGGCCACGGCGTCCATGAGCTTGTCCGGCACGGGGGCGCTCACATCGGCGGGCATGGGGAAAAAGACGAGCCCCACGGCCTTGCCGCCGATGGTCATGATCCTCGTGGTCGGCTCCTGGCCGAGGACGACCGCGCCCTGGGGCACGGCGGCCTTGTGGTCGGCCAGGATCTTCACTTCGGCCGGGGTCACGGCCATGACGTCATAGCCCAGGCGCTCGTGGGCCTTAGCCACGACCGGAAGCTTTTCGGGCTCGGGCGGGGCGGCCGAAACTTCGGGCAGAAACTCCCAGGCCCCGGCCACGACCAGGGTCTTGCCGGCCGTGGCCGGCTGGGTGCGCAGGGTGTGGATATAGGTCGCGCGTCGGGCCAGGCCGCCAAGCTTCTCGGGGCCGCAGGTGGGGCAGGGATCGTAGTAGCCGTAGGTGTTGCCGGAAAACAGGATGGTCAGCAGGGGATCGGCGGCAAAAGCCGGCCGGATCGCCGGAACCATAAGGATCAGGCTCAGGAGAAAAAAACGCAGTGATCGCATGGGGAGCCTATTTGTTCAGATATTCCTTGAGTTCCTTGCCGGGGCGGAAAAACGGGAGCTTTTTCGGGGCCACGGTGACCACGTCGCCGGATTTGGGGTTGCGGCCGGTATAGCCTTTGTAGCCCTTGAGCTTGAAGCTGCCGAACCCCCGGATTTCCACGCGGTCTTCGTTTATGAGCGCCTGCTTGACGGAATCGACGAAGGCATTGACGATGTCCGCCGCCTCATCGATATGCAGGTCCTTGGTTTCGGCCAGGGTTTTGATGAGTTCGCTTTTGTTCATCGCGGTGTCCTCGCGCTGTTGACGGTTGACCGGGTGCCGCCGGATGCTGACGGTCGAGCAATCGTCCATCTATTTCATACCATTGCCGAAAAATGATGCCGTTCGTCAAGGGCTACTTCGGGGAATGGGGAAGTTTTCCCAGCACCGGCATGCTTTGCAAGGCCGCCTGGCGGGATTGCCGGATGCGGTGCAGCTTGACGGCGCTGGCCAAAATATCCTGTGCTGCCGGGCACCTGGGCGCATGGCGCAACAGCGGTATCTGGCGGCGCACCGCGTCGGGCAGGGACGGGTCGGAGCGAACGCCGCCGAGCAGCTCCGGGGTAAATCCCAGGAAATGCTGGCAGGCCGAGGCCAGACGCCCATAGGTGGCCTTGGTGTCGGCGGCGCCGCTCACCTGATTGACCAGCACGTGGAAGTCGGAAATCCCGTATTGGGAATGGAGCACCTTGATGACCGCGTAGGAGTCGGTCAGGGACGTGGGCTCGGGCGTGACCACCAGCACGTGCACATGACTCATGGCGGCAACGGAGAGCACGGTCTGGGAGATGCCGGCCCCGAGGTCGAGCATGAGGTAATCGTAGTCGCTAAAGGCCTTGTTGAGCTTGTGGAAAAGGATCTCGCGCATGTCGTCGTCCATCTCCAGCAGCTCGGGCACGCCGCTGGCCGCCGGCAGGAAGTCGAAGCCGCCTTCTTCCACGGACAGCATGACCTCCTCGGCCGTGACTTCGGGGCGGAAGAGGTCTTGCAGGTTTTTTTCCGGCGACAGGCCGAGCAGCACGTCCACATTGGCCAATCCCACGTCGAAATCCATGAGCAGGACCTTGTGCCCGGCGCGGAACAGGGCATAGCTCAGGTTGAGCGCGAGATTGGTTTTTCCCACGCCTCCCTTGCCGCTCAAAATGGCGACGGACAGGGAGCTCCTGGGGTTTATGACTTGGGACATATGCCGCCTCATCCTTTGGTTAAACCGGTAAAAAGAAATCTTTTTTCGTCCGCGCGCACGAGCGTCTTCTCCGGGGGGCCGGTCAGGTCGGCGATGGGCGCGGCCATGACCCGGTCCTTGCCCGCGGCCTTGGCCTGATACAGGGCCGCGTCGGCCAGGGAGTAGAGCTTTTCCCTGGTGGTGGGGATCTTGCCTTTGGTGATGGACAATCCGGCGGAGATGGTGATGTGGAGCGGCGTGGGCACGCTGTCGCACAGGATCGTCATGGCCCGGGCCGCGGCCAGGACGCGGCTGACGACCATTTCCGCCCGCACCAGACCCACGCTCGGCAGGATCAGGGCGAACTCCTCACCTCCGATCCGGGCGGCGTAGTCGTAGGTGCGCTTCTCGGCCAGCAGCATGGCCGAGAGGTTTTCGAGCACCTTGTCGCCGCAGGGATGACCGTAGGTGTCGTTGACGGTTTTGAAGTCGTCGACGTCGAGCAGCACCAGGGCCAGGGATTGGCCGGCCCGGTAGGCCCGGACCAGTTCGGCGGACAGGATGCGCTCGAAGGCTCCCCGGTTGTACAGCTTGGTCAGGGGGTCGTGTTCGGAGAGGAAGACCAGTTCCTTGAGCGTTTCCTGGATGCGCGCGAGAAAAGGCAGGGGGTTGGTGTGCAGGGGCAGGGCCAGCCAGTCCCGAAAGTCCCGCTGCCTGTTCATGGCCTCCCAGTCGGCAAGACATAGCCCCGAGCACAGGCGCATGATGATCATGCCGTCCCCGTCCGCATCGCAGGAGGGCTTTTCCACGTCGGCCAGCAGGCGTCGCAACGTCTCCAGTTCCGCCAGCAACTCCTCCCGGGTGGTGAAGGGCAGGTGGCCGTTTTCAGGATTCATTGCCGGCCTGCAGCAGGTAGCCGCGTATGAACTTGTCCAGATCGCCGTCGAGCACAGCCTCGACGTCGCCCATTTCCACGCCGGTGCGGTGGTCCTTGACCAGTCTGTAGGGCTGCATGGTGTAGGTCCTTATCTGGGAGCCGAAGCCGATGGCGTTTTTCGACTCGTAGCTTTCCTGCTTTTCGGCCTGGAGTTTTTTGAGTTCCAGATCGTAGAGCCGGGCCTTGAGGACTTTCATGGCCGTTTCGCGGTTGCGGTGCTGCGATTTCTCGTTTTGGCACTGCACCACGATGTTGGTCGGCAGGTGGGTGATTCGGATGGCCGAGGAAGTCTTGTTGACGTGCTGTCCGCCGGGGCCCGAGGCCCGAAACACGTCGATGCGCAGGTCCTCTTCCTTGATGTCGATATCGATGTCCACGCCCGCGTCGGGATAAACGTCCACCGAAGCGAACGATGTATGGCGACGTCCCGAGGAGTCGAAAGGCGAGATGCGGATAAGCCGGTGGATGCCTTTTTCCACGGCCAGCATGCCATAGACGTAGGGGCCGGAGAATTGGAGCGTGACGCTTTTGACGCCGGCCTCGTCTCCGGGCAGGTAATCGAGGATCTTGACGCCAAATTGCTTGCGCTCGGCCCAGCGGCGGTACATGCGCAGGAGCATCTCGGCCCAGTCCTGGGCCTCTGTCCCCCCGGCTCCGGGATGGATTTCCAGGATGGCGTCGACGTTGTCCTCGGCCCGGAAAAAGGCGGCCAGTTCGGCATCGGCCAACTCGCCGCCAAGCACGGCGATCTGTTCGGCCAAGGCGTCGAGGACCTCCGGACTGCCGTCCTCCTTGGCCAGGGACAGCCACTCGTCGAGGTCCGCCTTGGCGGCCAGCAGTTTCTCACCGTTTTCGACTCGGGAGGTCAGCATGCTTTTCTCCCGTAAAACCGGTGTCAGACGCTCGGGTGCTTCCCAGGCGCCGGGTTTGGCCAGTTCGGCCTCGATGGCCGACAGACGGGATTTCGTCTGTTCCAGGTCAAAGACGCCTCCAGAATTCATCGAATTTTTCGAGAAGCTCCGTGCCCGTGGTGCGCAGTTCCGAATATTGCAACATGAAAGGATGGCTCGCTTAGAGGGTTTTGCCGCGGGGGGATACGGCATCGCGGCGATTTCGGGAAAAAAGGGCGATCAGACACAGCGCCAGGAAAGCGCCCGGCACGGCAAAAGTCAACAACTGGAAGTGGCGGTGGAACCAAGTCGTTTCCGAAACGATGGGCACCTCCGGGCATGGCAGGGCCAAGGTGGTGAAAAGTCCGCCCTGGGCCATGATGCGTCCCCGGGGGTCTATCACGGCGGAAATGCCCGAATTGGTGCCGCGGATGATGGCCCGTCCCTGCTCCACGGCGCGAAGCAGGGCCACGTCGAGATGCTGGCGCGGCGCGGCGGAATCACCAAACCAGGAGTCGTTGGAGATGTTGACCAGGATGTTGGCCCCGGCCGTCACCCGCTGTTGCGCCAGTTCCGGAAAGATTGCCTCATAGCAGATAAGCATGCCCAGGGCAAGGTTGCCTTCGCCGAGCGGCTTTTCGGCGTGGCCGGGCCGGAAATCGCCCACCCCCTCGACAAGCTTGTGGATGAAGGGGAGGTACTTGCCGAAGGGCACATACTCGCCAAAGGGCACGAGGTGCTCCTTGTCGTAGTAGCTTTCGCGTCCCGACGGCATGAGCAGGTAGGCCCGGTTGAAAAGCACCGGCCCCTCGGGCCGCCGCTCGTAGGCCGGCGCGCCGAAGACCACCGGCACCTTGGACGCGGCCGCGAAATCGGTCAGCATCGCGGACAAGGGCCCGTGATCCTGGAAGTAGAACGGCATGGTGGTTTCCGGCCATACGAGCAGGTCGGTAGGCGCGTCCTTTATGGCCTGCCGCGACAGGGCGATGTATTTTCCCACGGTGTCGCGCTGGGATTCGGGGTCCCATTTGCGGCTTTGGTCCACGTTGCCCTGGACGATAGTGGCGTGGATGGTGCCGTCCTTGTCAATGGGCTCGTCGAGCCGGCTGTTGCCCAGGAAAAAAAGTCCCACGGCCACGAGCACGGCCACGAGTCCCTGGCGGGAGACGGGGCCGCACACGGCGATCCAGCCGGCAAGGCCGGCCAGCAGGCCGGAGAGGCCATACGAGCCGATAAAGGCCGCCCCCTGGATGGTCGCCGGCCAGGGGGAAAACGCGCCGGCCAGGGCCAGCCAGGGAAAGCCGGTCAAAAGCGTGCCCCGGGCCATTTCCAGACAGGTCCAGGCCAGGGCGTAAAAAGGCCCGAACAGCCACGGAGACAGCCGGGCCGCGCCAAAGCGGGTCAGGCCGGCCAAAATCATGGTGTAAAGCCCGAGCACCATGCCGACCAGCACCGGCACGGGCAGGGCCAGCGGCCAGGCCAGGCCGCCGTAGTCGTGGATGGGTAGGGCCGTCCAGTACAGGCTGCCGCAGGCGGCGAGCCCCCCGATCAGCCAGCCGGCCTTGAGCGCGGACTTAAGCGATGGGGCCCTTACGGCGGCCGCCGCCAGCCCGGCCGGAAACAGCAGGACCAGTAAGGGCAGGCGGTAAACGGGATTGGCGAAACCGAGCCAGGCGCCGATCACGGCCAATATGCAAGCTGTCGTCACGATGGTTCTTTGTGGACGCCACAGGTTGAAAAGATGCCGAAGGGATTGTTCACAGGGGACAAGGTGGCGCGCCTAGGCGGCGGGCTCGATGGCGATCCAGCGGATCTGGCGACGGTCCGCCTCGCGGATGGTGAAGCGCCGTCCTTCCAGGGTGAAGGCGTCGCCCTGGCGCGGCACCCGGCCGGCCAGTTCGGTCAAAAAGCCGCCGATGGTCTCCACCTGTTCCGATTCCAGGTCGAGGCCCAGGGCGGCATTCAGGTCTTCCAGGGGGAAGCGGCCGGAGACGCGGTAGACGCCGGGGCTTGTTTCCTGGATTTCCTCGGGCTTGCTCGGGTCGTGCTCGTCCTCGATCTCGCCCACGATCTCCTCCAGCACATCCTCCAGGGTGATGAGCCCCGAAGTGCCACCGTACTCGTCCAGGGCGACGGCCATGTGCTTTTTCTGGCTGCGAAATTCCAGCAGCATGCGCTTGAGGTCGAGGGTTTCGGGCACGAACAGCGGGGCCCGCATGATGGCTCTCGGGTCGGGCTGTTCCCCGCCGGCCCCGACGATATGGGCGAGCAGGTCCTTGGCATAGACGATGCCCAGGATGTTGTCCCGGTTGCCCTCGTAGACGGGGATGCGGGAATGGCCATGGGTGCGGATAAGTTCGCAGATGGCCGGAATACCATCGTCGGCTTCGGCGCAGACGATGTCGGGCCGGGGAATCATGATGTCGAAGACCTGCTTTTTTTCCAGGCGCAGGATGTTGAGCAGCATGGAGGCGTCTTCCTGGATGAGGCTGCCTTCCGCCTTGGCCTCCAGGATGAGTTCTTCGATGGAAATGCTTTTCTGACGGAAAAACTTCCCCAATGCGCCCCAAAATCGACTGTCGGAATCGTCGTCCAACCCCTTTCTCCTTGGCGGGCCCGTCCGGGCCGCGCTCCTCGTGTCGTATTCGTGAAACGGGTGTATACGAATTACGACGACAACACAGCTGGATAATTATGTATTTTTCTAAAAATCCCGCAGTGCTTTTTTTAAAGCGGCACAATGCCGGCCACCCTGCCCGCCGCGCGTGACGTCCTGCCGACGATTTGCAAAAAAAACGTGGCCCGGATAGCAAAATCGCCGTACTCCGTCCATGGGCCAGCCCGGCCGGGGCGGGGATTTCCCGCCTTCCCAGGGACCGTATCGGCGATCGGCTCCGGTGCGTTCCCAGCCGTCCATCGGGTTTTTCCCGGCAACCGGGGCTCGCCTCATGCCCCCCGTGATCGGTACATGGCCAGATGCCTTCTGAAAGCCCAATCGTCCAGGGCCGGCACGCCGGCGGCCGCCGTCTTCCAGGACAGGTTTTCACGGGTCTCTTCGGACGTCGGCACGCCGAAGCTCAGAATATGGAACCCGAAGCCCTTGGTGCCGCTTATCCCCGGATCGCCGTAGGCGTTTTGCAGGCGCAGGGCCAGGAAAAATTCCACCGGCTGCCCGGCTTCCGGTTCGGCCAAAAGCAGTTGCATGAGAAAACGGTTGGACGGCTCGAATAACGAGGCGTGCTTTTGGATGGGCTCGGCCGGGACTTCCAGGCGCAGGCCGCCGCCGGAAATGTTGCGCAGTTCGACAGCCGGCAGCGGAAGGCCGGGATCGAGGCGCAGTATCGGTTTGCCCCAGGTGGAGGGGGTGGCGAAGTTGCCCTTGGCCAGCTTGATGGTGTTTTCATGCCACAACGCCAGCTCGAGCACGAGGTTGCGGGGCGGCTCCACCCGCAGAAAACCGCGTTTCTGCTCGAGCTCGAGCCGGGTCGGCCAGCCCACGCGCATGTGCACGAACGCGTCGCTGGCCTTGCGCACGGTGATGATGGGGGCCACGAAGTTGTAAAAGCTTTGATAGTCCTTGCGCGGGTCCAGACGCAGCCGGAAATCGCAGACCACCAGTTTGCCGGCCCAGGACGGGGTCGCCCGCACGAGGGAAGTCATCTCCAGGTCGATGCCCCGGCCGGGATCGGCGGACAGGATGGAGGCGTCGGTGGAGCGGGCGCCGGGATCGTCGCGCACGAAACTGACCCGCACCTTGCTGCGCTGGGTCTGGGCCGTGTCGAGCAGGGCGCGGATCTCGCCGGGATTGACGATCCAGGAGGAGGGGCCGGTTTCCTTGTTGCCGATGCGGATCTTGAGGAGAAAGCCGGCCGCGATGCACAGGAAGGCGAAGCCAAAGACGCTCGCCATCAGGATCATGGCCTCGGGCGAATAATGCCCCGAAGTGGTGGAGTCGAGCATACGATTCCACCAACCGGGATCGAACAGGCTTAAAAAAGCCGGCAGTTCGCCTATGGCCCTGGAAGAAAGCATAAATTCTCCATAAGCGAACATTCTGGCGGGCACAAGCCCATGCGCTTACCCGGCGTGCTTTTTCAGATGGATTTCCAGGCAGGAAAGCGCGGCCGGGGTGACGCCCGAGATCCGTCCGGCCTGCCCCAGGGTGCGCGGCGCGATGCGCGACAGTTTTTCCACCACCTCCCGCGACAATCCGGCCACGGCGGCATAGTCCGTATCCGGCGGCAACAGCACGGCTTCCAGGCGGTCCATGCGGCCGGCCAGCTCTTCCTGGCGACGCAGGTAGCCTTCGTATTTGATCCGCGTTTCGGCTTCCACGGCGATGGTCGCCTCGAGGTCCGCCAGCTCCGGCCAGAAGCGGGCCAGGTCGGCAATCCCCACCTCGGGCCGGCGCAGCAGTTCGTCCAGGCGCAGGCTGCGGTCGTGGGGACGGCCGCCAAGGGCCTGCCAGCCCGCGTCGTCACAGTCGTCGGGCCGCACGCGGCGTCCGGTTATCCCGTCGATGACGGCGGCGAGGGCGGTCTCTTTGCGGCGATAGAGGTCCCACTGACGGTCGCCGACAAGCCCCAGTTCGCGCCCCATGGGAGTGAGCCTCGCGTCGGCGTTGCCCTCGCGCAACAGCAGCCGGTGCTCGGCCCGGGAGGTGAACATGCGGTAGGGCTCGCTCGTGCCCTTGGTGACCAGGTCGTCGACCAGCACGGCGATGTAGGCCTGGTCGCGCCGGGGCAGGAAAGGCTCGCGCCCGGCCAGGGCGCAAAAGACGTTCAGCGCCGCCCACAGCCCCTGTCCCGCCGCTTCCTCGTAGCCGGAAGTGCCGTTGATCTGTCCGGCCAGGTAGAGCCCGGGCAGGGCCTTGGTCTCGAGCGTCGGCAAAAGCTGCACCGGATCGGCGTAGTCGTATTCGATGGCATAGCCGGGGCGCACGATGACCGCCTTCTCCAACCCGGGAATGGTGGCGATCATGGCCTTTTGCGTCTCGATGGGCAGGCTCGTGGAGATGCCGTTGGGATAGATTTCCGGGCTCTCCAGGCCTTCGGGCTCCAGAAAGACATGGTGGCGGTCTCGCTCGGGAAACCGCGCCACCTTGTCCTCCACCGACGGGCAGTAGCGCGCGCCCGTGCCTTCGATGACGCCGGTAAAAAGCGGCGAGCGGTCGAACCCGGCCCGGATGGCCTCGTGGGTGCGGGCGTTGGTGTAGGTCAGATGGCAGGGCACCTGCGGCAGGACCGGTCCCGGGCCGTGGAAACTGAAGGGCGGCGGCGGCGTGTCCCCGGGCTGGGGCGTGGTGGCGGAGAAGTCGATGCTCTTGGCCAAAAGTCGCGGCGTTGTGCCGGTCTTGAGCCGGCCGAGAGCAATGCCGTGGCGGCGCAGGCTGGCCGAAAGCCCGTCGGAAGGCGGGTCGCCAAGTCTTCCGCCGCGAAGCTTGGTCAGCCCGATATGCATGAGGCCGCCAAGAAACGTGCCGGTGGTGAGCAGGACCGCCCGGGCGGCGAAATCTTCGCCCGAGGCCACGCGCACGCCGCAGGCCCGGCCGTCCTCGGCCAGCACCTCCTCTACCGAATCCTGGCGCACGGTCAGGTTGTCCTGGCCGAAAGCCGCCGCCTTGACCACGCGCATGTAGGCGTCGCGGTCGATCTGCGCCCGTGTGGAGCGCACGGCCGGACCCTTACGGGTGTTGAGCGTGCGGAACTGGATGCCGGCCGCGTCGGCCCAAAGGCCCATCATGCCGCCAAGCGCGTCGATCTCGCGGACCATATGCCCCTTGGCCAACCCGCCGATGGCCGGGTTGCAGGACAAATGACCGATGCGGTCCACGTTTTGAGTCACAAGCAGCGTCGCAAGCCCAAGCCGGGCCGCGGCCATGGCCGCCTCGCACCCGGCGTGCCCGGCGCCGACGACGATCAGGTCGAATGTCATGGAGATGGAATGCCTCCGGCGGGCAGGGGGGAAACTTTTTGAAAAAAGTTTCCCCCCTGCACCCCTCTTCAAAAACTTTTAACGGGGATGGTGATGGGCACGAATATCCATATATAAC
>NZ_JBLODY010000084.1:0-16440 GCF_047785625.1 Solidesulfovibrio sp. C21 | reverse complement strand
TATTAAAAGTCTTTGGAAGGGGGCTTGGGGGAAACCTTTCTTCAGAAAGGTTTCCCCCAACTCTTTTATCGCAACCGAGCGCCGATGCGGTCGGCCACGGTCATGACGGCGAGGACGTACAGGTCGCTGTGGTTGTAGGCGTAGACCACGGCCTTGGTCTGGTCCTCGGTCATGCCGGGTTTCCAGCCGTGGCCGCGCAGGTAGCTGGCTACGCTGACGATGGCGTCGCCCGGGCAGAAGAGGTCGACGACCCCGTCGCCGTCGGCGTCCACGCCGTAGTGCAGGGCATTGGAGGGCATGAACTGGCAGATGCCGATGGCTCCGTAGATGGAGCCCGGAATGGCGGCCGGAGCCTGTTTTTTTGCGGCGGCGTAGCGCAAAAGCGCCTCGAGCTCCCGATAGGCCCACTCGGACCGATCCTTGGCGGCCTCGGCGGCGAAGGCGGCGCGGTCCGGATCGCCGTGCAGAGTCTTCATGTACGGTGCGATCTGGTCGAGTTTGGCGCTTCGGGCCAGGCTGGCCAGGACGCTTAGGGCGTCGCGGTTGCCGAGGAAGGAGCCGAGGTTGGTCTCGACCACCAGGAAGGCGGCGATCAGCTCCGGCGGCGGGCCGTAGTCGCGCCTGGCCTTGTCGAAGGCGGCCTTGTGCTCGCCCACGAACAGCGCGGCCGCGTCGATGACGGCCGGGGACAGAAAATGGCGGTAATTGCTTTGGGTCAGGGTCTTGTGACTGGGCTTTGGCCGGGGCTCGAATTTTTTCCTGACCATGGCGTCGACCTTGCGGGCCATGATCTCGGGCGAGTACCGGACCCCGCCCCCGGCGAACGTCCGGGCCAGGGTCGCCTTGTCCAGCCCGTCGGCGGCCAGCCTGCTGACGAGCGGCGTCCAGGCTCCCGCATTGACCACGGCCGGCGCGGCACTTGGAGCGGCGACGGCCGTGGCCTCCGGCGCGGCGGTCGTGTCGCCCGTGGCCACCGTGGGTGTCGGGGCGGTCGGGACGGCGTCGGTCGCGGCGTGGGCCGGACCGGGCGCATGCGCCGGGGCGCAGGACGCCAGCAGGGTCAGCACGGCCAGACAGGCGGCCAGCCGCAGAAGGAGTCTGCCTGGGGCGTTTGCGCGACGATGCGATGCCATGGTCAGCGTCCGCGCTCGAATTTGTCGAATTCCGCGAAAGCGCCGCGTTTGGCCCGGTTCTTGGCCTTGATGTCGCGCAACAGGTCCGCCGCCTCCACCGGGGCCACCTTGGTCCCCCGGGACATTTGCCCCGGTTCCAGGAATTGCCCGCCGAGATCGGTCAGTTCGTCGAGGGTGAGCATGGACCCGGTCGGCTGGGAGGGGTGGGGCGGTTGGACCTGGGCCTGCGGCGCGGCGGTCGCGGCCGGTTGGGCCGGCGTCGCTGCTGGGGGCATCGGGGCGGCTTCGGTCCGTGGGGCGGCCGGGGCCGGCTCGGACGGCGGGATTGGGGCGGCCATCCCGGGGGCGACCGGCGTCGCGGTCGCGGCGACAGGCGTCGTAAGGCTCGGCCCGGCCGCCTTGGTGGACTGCGGGGCGAGGGCTTGGCGCATAAGGCGTAGTTCGGCCAGGATTTCTTTTTGGACCGCGAGGATTTCGCGCAGGATCGATTCTTCCATGCCCGGGGTCTAGCATGCGTCCAAAAGGGGGTAAAGCCGTCAGCGGCGGTCCAGCTGGGCCAGGGTCGGGCTCATGGAGGTCAGGGCGGCGTTGGCGAGCAGCTTCGCGCCGTAGGGCGTCAGATGTACGCCGTCCGGGGTGCGGGCCGTGCGCGGGCCGCCCGGAGCGGGCAGGACCCTGGCGTAATGCCCGGAAGCGTCGGCCAGGGTGCGCCAGACATCCACAAAATGGCAGTCGGGCAGGGCGGCGATCTCTTTGGCGATGACGGTGTTGATGGTGGCCACGTCGGCATTGAGCCGGTGATCGGCCATGACCGGCGAGCCCACCCAGTAGATGCGGGCGGCCGGGTTGTGGCTTCTGGCCAGCGTGACCAGCCGGCGCACCCGCCGGGCGTATTCCGCGTTCCAGCCGGGACGGCCGAAGGCCACCTTCTTTCCGTCCGGCCGGGTCATGGTCTTGTTGTCGTTGGCGGCGATCATGATCACCACGGTATCGGGTTTGGCGGCGGCCAGGGCGGCCATCTCGCGTTCCCAATCGAAGAAATCGGGTCGGGCCAGGCCGCTTGAGACCTTGCCCCGGGCGGCAAAGGTGGTGCCCGGTCGTCCGGCCAGCATGGGGCGCAGGGCCTTGGCCAGGAAAATGGACAACGAATCCCCGGCCACGAGTACCGAACGCCCCGGGGCGATTCCCATGGACGGACGTGGCGCGGCGGCTTTGGCCGAACGTGCGGCCGGGGCGGCTGGCGTCGTCTTCTTGACGGCGACCTGGGTGGGCGTCGGGGCCGGTTGGGCCGGGACAACGCGCTTTGCCGGTGCGGGCGCGGGGGGATCGAGGGCGGCCAGCGTCACCAGCCGCAGCTGCCGGCCGGGGCCGCCGAGGTGATGGTCGTCGCGCACGGCCACCGGGCCGGAAAGGGGATGCGTGGCCGCCTTATCCACGGCCAGACGGACGCGGTAGGGCGCGACGGCTTCCCGCATGGCGTGCAAATCGGAGCTGGCGGCGACTGGCGGGGCCTTGGGCTCGAGGTCGAGGGACGCCACCAGGACGCGCAGGGAATCATCGGCAAGGGGCTGTGGCGCGGGCATGGGGTCGCAGTAGGGCGTCCTGGGCGCGCCGCAAAGCATGGCCAGAAGCGCGGCCAGAAAAAACAGGCTCTTGCCGGTGCGGGAACGTGTCGGAAACATGGCGTCTGTCGTGGCATCTGGCATGGCGGTGCGGGTGGTTTGCCGCCGTCCGGATCGTCCGGCCGGGGCTTGGCCGGAGGAATTGCAAGGCGCGGGCCGAAAATGTCTTTTGGGTATCACCTTGGATTCTTGGCTTTTATTGAAACGAAGCGGCGTCACTCCTCTGACGCCGAGCTGCTGACCGGTCAATCCGGTTGCCTTTTGGCGGCGGCGACGCTAGCGTGCGCCACGCTTTGAGCCTATTTTCCCGGAGAATGAGCAGACCCCGCGATGAACATCACCAGCTTTGAATTCGCCTTGTTTTTCGCGGCGATACTGCCGCTCAACTGGATACTGCGCCGGTGGGCCGCCCCCTACAGGGTGTTTTTGCTCCTGGCTTCCTATGTCTTTTACGCCTCGTTTAACGCCAAGTTTCTGCTGATCCTTCTGGTCTTCAGCTTCCTGACCTGGTTTTTCGCCGTGGTTTTCGCCGAGACCTCCGACCTTCGGTTCCGGCGATTCTGCATGATCCTCTACGTGGCCTTTTCCCTGGGCATGCTCGTTTTCTTCAAATATTACGAGATGCTCTACATTTCCTCCGACTGGCTGTTCCGCAACATCTCGGTTGCCAACCCCGTACCGCTGCTCGACGTCATCATGCCCATCGGCATCTCCTTTTTCACCTTCCAGGGCATGTCCTACGCCATCGACGTCTACAGGGACCCGGCCAAGGTGGAGCGCAGCCTGATCGAGGTGTTCTGCTTCATCGCCTTTTTCCCGACCATCCTGTCCGGGCCCATCCTGCGGGCCGGCAATTTCCTGCCCCAGCTGAAAAACAGCAAAGTGGAGCCGGCGGATTTCACCCGGGCCTTTTACCTGCTCACCCGGGGACTCATTAAAAAGATCATCATTTCGAGCTACCTGTCCGAGCACATCGTGCGCGCGACCTTCGGCGCGCCCGAGGGGTTTTCCTCGGCCGCCGTGCTGGTCGGGGTGCTGTCCTATTCCGCCCAGATATACTGCGACTTCTCGGGCTATTCCGATCTGGCCCAGGGCATCGCCCTGCTCATGGGCTTTGACGTGCCGGACAACTTCAACGCCCCCTACACCTCCCAGTCCCTGCGCGATTTCTGGCGGCGCTGGCACATCACCTTCTCCCTTTGGTTGCGCGATTACCTCTACATCTCCCTTGGCGGCAACCGGAAGGGACGCACGCGCAAGTTCGTCAACCTGATCGCCACCATGGGCCTTGGCGGCCTGTGGCACGGCGCGGCCTACAATTTTTTGGTATGGGGGTTCATCCACGGCTTCGGGCTGGTGGGCAACCACCTGATCATGGAGTACCGCAAGGCCCGGGCCGCGGCCCGGGTGGCGGCGGGCGTCGCGCTGCCGGAGGGGCTGACTTTTTCGGGGGCGGCCTGGGCGACGCTTTGCTGGCTGACGACGTTTACCTACGTCACGGTAGCCTGGGTCTTTTTCGGGGCCGAGGATGCGGGCAAGGCCGTGGACATCCTGAGCCGCATCGCGGCCTGGGACCCGTCGGGCGCGGGATTTCGGCCCACCTGCCTGGTTCTGGTGGGGCTCGTTTTGGCCGTGCAGCTCTTGAACTGGTCGGGCCGGGACGTGTTTCGCCGGGGTTTCGAATGGCTGCCCATGCCGGTGCAGGGCTTGGCCCTCGGCATCGCGGCGACGCTGATTCTCAAGCTCGGCCCGGATGGCGTGCTGCCGTTTATTTATTTTCAGTTTTAGAGACGAAGAGAATGCGAGAGGGGAACCCTTTTTGAAAAAAGGGTTCCCCTCTCGCGCTCTCCCCTCCAAAAAACTTTTAATGGTGACGGTGTGTTATCGTTATGAGTCTTTGGAAAGGGGGTCTGGGGGGAGAACCTTTCTGCAAGAAAGGTTTCCCCCCAGTGCTCTTTTTCCCCTGTTTTTTCGCCTTATTCCATAAATTTGGTATTTTTCTTGTAAGCAAGCCCCCGTTCTGGTAAGGTGACCCTCCAGGATGGGATACAGCCATGGCGGCTGTGCCATATTGCAAGCACCTCGAATTGTTGGGGAAGATGAAGCTCAGGAGGCTTTGGTGCTTGTCGTGGCGCGGCGTCAGGGACGCTGGCTGTTTGAGTTTCTTATACCATCCCGGGTCGCGTTTCTTACATTATCATGCCGCTGCCGGGGCTTGTCGGATGCGATGGGGGTCGCGGAAGGAAGTCGCGAAAGAGGCGATGAGGTGTTTTTCATGCGAAACCCGAGTCAGGCCCTCCTCCTGGCCGTACTGATGACGTCCCTGATCCTGCCTCCGGTGTTGCCGGCGGCCAAGGCGGCAACGGCCGGTCCTGCCCATAAAACACGGACGCGCATCCTGCTTGTGGGTGACTCTCTTTCCATTGGTCTTGGCGAGCAGCTGGAAATGATTTTCGCCGGGCAGCCCGGCGTGCGTTTCGGACATTTGGGCAAGGTCTCGAGCGGCTTGGCCAACCCGGCCTTTTTCGACTGGGACGCCCATTTGACATCCCTGGTCGCGGCCGGCCATCCCGACATGGTGCTCATCATGGTGGGCGCCAACGACGACAAGCCCCTGCCCGGTCCGGGCGGCAAATCGCTTCCTTTCGGCACCAAGGCCTGTGACGCGGCGTACGCCGCGCGCCTGGCCAAGCTGCACGGCATTATCCGGGCGGCCAACCCCGGCGCTTCCGTTTATTTCCTCGGCGTGCCGGTCATGGCCGATGCCGCCTTTGATAAAAAAATGATTCATATGAGCGGGGTTATCGCGGCCACGGCGCGCCGTTTGCCCGACAGCCATTATATCGACGTGCGCGATGTGCTGGCCGACGCCAAAGGCGCGTTCGCTCCGGTGGCCAAAGCCCCGGACGGCGGCCTGACCAAGTTGCGGGCCGCCGACGGCGTGCATATTTCCAGAACCGGCTCCCGGCTTCTGGCCGCGCGTTGTCTGGAGGCCGTTGCCGATGCGGCCGGTCTGCCCAAGGCGCGGCTTTTGGCTTCCATAGAGGACAGGGACGTGCGCCCGGTCGCCGGGACGGCCGCCAGTCCCGCCGCCGCGCCCGTCAGGATGGTGGCGGCCGCCAAGCCCCAGGCCGCCAAGCCCGAAGTCGCCAAGGCACAGGCGCAGCCGGCCAAGGCGCCCGAAGTGGCGATCGCTGTGGCCAAGCCCGTTTCCCCGGCGCCTTCCGCCGTGGCCTACACCGTGGCCGACGGCGACACGCTGTGGTCCGTGGCCAAGCGCCTCGGCGTCTCGGCCGATGCCCTGGCCCAGGCCAATCCGGGTGTGGACCCGCGCCGCCTGTCCATCGGCCAGTCCCTGGCCGTTCCTGCCGGCGGCACGATGGTGGCTGCGGTCTCGTCGACATCCCGGCCCGTTGGCACTGTGACGATACAGCCCGCCGCCGCGGCCGGGCACGGGCATATCGTGGCCGAGGGTGACAACTACTGGTCCGTGGCCCGTCGGTACGATGTGAGCGTGGCCGCCCTGACCGCCGCCAACCCCGGTGTCGATCCCACCCGGCTGCGCATCGGCCAGGAACTCGCCATTCCCGCCGGGGCCGCTCCCGGCGCGCCGGTCCACGTCGCGGACGAGGGGCGTTACGTGGTTGCCGACGGCGACAATTTCTGGGTCATCGCCCATCGCCTCGGCCTCGACGTGGCCGCGCTCACCCAGGCCAATGCCGCCGTGAACCCGCAAAAGCTCCAGCCCGGCCAGGTGTTGTCCCTGCCCGGCGTGGCCAAGGCCGAAAGCGGCGATCGGGCTCCGGCCCGGGATTCCCGGACCGTCGGCGACGCCGCCCTCTACCCGGTGTCCAAGGGCGATACCCTGTGGGCGCTTTCCCGCCGCTTCGGCGTGGACCTCGAAACCCTGCTCACGGTCAACGGCGAGGTCGATCCTTCCCGCCTGCAGGTCGGCCAGCTTGTGACCATCCCCGTCGGCCAGCCCATGGCGTCGGTCGAGACCTTGGCCTTCCCGGTGTCCGAGGGCGACACCCTGGCCGGCATTGCCAAGCGTTTCGACGTGAGCGTCGCCGATCTTTTGGCCGCCAACCCCGGCGTCGATCCGCTCCGCCTGCAGGTGGGCCAGATGTTGCGGGTCCCGTCGTCCCTGGCCGCCGTGGCCGCCTCGGGCTCGGGCCGGCCGACTCCGGCCAAGGCTTCCGTGCCCACGGCCAACCCCGCCGATGCGTCGCCGGCTGTGGGCGCGGCGGCGCGTGCGCACACCGTGTCGCTTGGCGATACGGTCTGGGACATCGCCCGTCGCTACGGCATCAGCGTGGAGCGCATCCTGTCGGAAAACAGTGGCCTGGACCCCATGCATCTGCGCATCGGCCAGACCGTGCACCTGCCCAACACCGTCGTGACCATGGCGGCGGTGCGCTAGTGTCGCGTTCTCTAAAAAATATTGTCATATTTTTTAGAGAACGCGACATTAGATCGGCTGGGGGGCGGCAAAAAGGCCGGGGGAAACACTCCGGTGGCCAACAGGCCGTTGCCTTCTGGCTCCCCCTCCGCGATTTTCGAACGACAGCTTGTGACGCGTGCGGCCTGAAGCCCGGTTTCGGGCGATCGGCTTGCCGTAGCGGACAGCAAGGGCCGCGAAAATCCTGACCTCGCCCTTCCAAAGGGCCTGTGTCGGGGCTTTCGCGGCCCGTTGCCTTGTGGTTTGGAGGAATGCTGACGGGCCTGTCCCCGGCGGCGTGCGGGAGTGCTTCCCCCCGCACGCGTTGCCGGAGTCCGGGGCTTTACAGCAGCACCCATACGGCGACGAGGCCGGTTGCGGTCATGGTGATGGTGTAGGGCAGGGCCAGGCGCACCATCTGGCCGTAGGACAGGCGGATGAGCGGCGCCAAGGCCGAGGTCAGCAGGAACAGGAACGCGGCCTGGCCGTTGGGCGTGGCCACGCTCGGGATGTTGGTGCCGGTGTTGATGGCCACGGCCAGCCGGTCGAACTGTTCTATGGTCGCCGTGACCTTGGGCAGCACTTCACTGGGCAGCGCGGCCAGGACGTCGACCCGGTTGAGGTGGGCGTCGGTCAGCCTGGCCAGCAGGTCGGTCCCGCTCATGCCAAGTCCCTGCATCTCGGAGAAGAGCTTGATGAAATGCGCCTTGGTCTCGGTAATGTAGACCGTGGCCACGAAGACGTTATCGCTGATCATGGAAAGCAGGCCGTTGGCCAGATAGTAGGCCGCGGTCTGGCTTTTGCCGGAAAGCGACAGCACGAAATCGATGATGGGCGTGAAGAGATGCTGGTCGTGGATGACGGCCACCACCGCGAAAAAGACCACGAGCAGGGCGGTAAACGGCAGGGCCTCGGTGAAGGCGTTGCCGATCTGATGCTCCTCGGTGCGGCCGCAAAAGGCGGTGAGCAAAATGATGATGGACAGGCCGATCAGCCCCACCTCGGCCAGATGCAGGGCCAGGGCGATGACGAGGTAGATGGCCGCCACCGCCTGGACGTAGAGCGCGGCCCGGGCCTTGTTGGTCATTGCGGATTCGCGCCGGGTGTCCTCGTCGGCCAGAATCCGGCGTACGGCGGTGGGCAGGGCGTAGCCGTAGCCGGAAAGGCGGAAGCGCTCGACCGCGACGCAGGTTAAAAGGCCCATGGCCAGCACCGGCATGGAAACCGGCGCCATCTTGACGAAGAATTCCATGAAGTGCCAGCCCATCTCGTGGGCCACCAGCAGGTTCTGGGGCTCGCCAACCAGCGTGCACACGCCGCCAAGGGCCGTGCCCACCGCGCCGTGCATCATGAGGTTACGTAAAAATCCACGAAATTCCTTGAGATCGCGTCTGCAGACGTCGTCAAGCGCGGATTCGTCGCCGAGTCTGCATTGCCCGGAGGAGACGAAGCGGTGGTAGACCTCGTAAAAGCCCAGGGCCACGGCGATGATGACGGCGGTGACGGTCAGGGCGTCGAGGAAGGCCGACAGAAAGGCCCCGGCAAAGCAGAACAGGAGCGACAGCAGGATTTTCGAGCGCACCTTTATAAGCAGCTTGGTGAAGGAGTACTGGAGCATGTCCTTCATGAAATAGATGCCGGCCACCATGAAGATGAGCAGCAAGATGACGGGAAAGTTGTGCAGGGCCTCGTCGTAGAGGGTTTCCGGCGAGGTCATGCCCAGGATGACGGCTTCCAGGGCGAGCAGGCCGCCGGCCGGCAGCGGATAACAGGAAAGGGCCATGGCCAGGGTGAAGATGAATTCGGCGATGAGCACCCAGCCGGTGACGAACGGACCGGCCAGTTGCAGCAAAATGGGATTGAGAATGAGAAAGGCGGCGATGGTCAGCTTGTACCAGTCGGGCGAGGCGCCGAGCAGGTTGGAGAGGAAAGCCTGGGGTAACGTCTTGGTCATGCGGATGCTCCTTGGGCGCGCGTGATCGGGGCCTATCGGTCGATACGACAATAGTATTACAATAGAGTAATTATGCCGTCGGGCCAAGGACTTCCGGCGACCGGGCGCGCGGGAAAGGGCCGGATCAGGCGGTGGGCCAGACGATGCGGATGCTGCCTGGGAGCATGTCCAGGTGCGCGCCCAGACCTTGGGCCAGGGCGCGCCCGTCGTCGCCATCCGGGGCGGGGGCATCGGGATCGAGCCCCGACACGGCCAGGGCGGGACCGTCGGCGTCGGCCCGGGAGGCGACGGTTATGGCGTGCTCCGGGCCGGGGCGCTCCAGGGCGACGTCCAGGCACCAGGCGAGCAGGCGGCACAGCAGGAAGGGGTCGGCGGTGACCGTGGCGGCATCGCCGGGCAGGGCCGAGAGTTCCACCTTGCGCATACCGGCCTGCCGGCAGGCCAGGGCCACGGCTAGGTTGGCGGCCTCGGGCAGGGAGATGGCGCGCTCGGCTGCGTCCGGTGTATGGGCGAAGCGGTTGAAATGGGTGAGCAGCGCGTCGCCCCTGCGCACTTGCCGCTGCAGGCAGGCGGCCGTCGCGGCCAGCCGTTCGGGGTCGAGGGGCATGCCTTTCCCGGCCATTGCGGCAAGGTCTTCGAGCAGACCGGCCTGCTCGTTCATCACGGCCAGGACGTTTTTGAGTTCGTGGGAGACCGAGGCGCTGATGCGGCCGAAAAAGAGCAGGTCGTCGCGTTGCGGCATGGGCGTACCCTCCTCATGCGTCCCCGCGATCGGGGAAGTCTCGTTAGCCCTGGCCGCCGGCCAAAGCCGTGCCCACGGCGGCGATGAGGTCGTCGATGCGCACGGGCTTGACCAGATAGCCGGCGGCTTCGGCCGAACCGGCCCGGAAATCTTCCTCCGAGCCGTGGCCGGTCATGAAAATGAACCGCATGCCGGGGCGCAGGCGCTGGAGCTTTTTTTTGAGATCCAGGCCGCTTAAGCCCGGCATCTTCATGTCCAGCACGGCCAGGTCGTAGGCCCCGGCCCGGACCTTGTCCGAGGCTTCGTCGCCGTCCGTGGCGTACTCGGCCTCGATGCCCCGCAGATTGAGTCGCTCGGCCAGGGCCGAGACGAGTTCCTTTTCGTCATCCACGAGCAGTATGCGCATTGTCGGCGTCTCCTTTGGACAGCGGGAACGTCACGGTGAAGGTTGCGCCGTGGCCGAGTTCGCTTTCCACGGCCAGCGTGCCGCCGAGCTCCTGCACGAGCCCGTAGGTGATGGAGAGCCCGAGCCCCGTGCCGCCCTTTTTCTTTTTGGTGGAGTAAAACGGTTCGAAGATGCGTTTGACGTCGGCCGCCGGGATGCCGCAGCCGTTGTCCGCGACGCTGACGGCCACGGTCTCCGGGCTTGGCGCGAAGACGCGCAGGCACAGATGCCCGCCGTCGTCCATGGCCTGGAAGGCGTTGTTGACGAGGTTCAAAAGGATCTGCTGCAGCTTGCCCCGGTCGGATTCGAGGTCGGGCACGTTCGGCTCGGCTTCCACGTCCACCTGGATGCGGCGGTATTCGGCCTCCTTGGTCAGGAAGCTCAAGACCTCCTCGGCGATCTTGGTCAGACTCACCGCCTCGACGTGCACTTCCAGGTGCCGGGCAAAGGAAAGCAGGCGCTTGGTGATGGTGCCGGCGCGCTCCACCGAGGCCAGGATGGAGTCGATCAGGCCGACCAGGCGGTCCGGCGTCGGCGGCTCCTTGGCGTAGCGCAGCAGGTCCTGCATGAGCCCGGCCTTTTCGTTGATGATCGCCAGCGGGTTGTTGATCTCGTGGGCCACGCCGGCGGCCAGCCGGCCGATGGAGGCCATGCGGTTGGTGTGCTCCATCTGCTGCATGGTCTTGGCCCGGGTCTGGTCGGCGGCGTGGATTTTTTCCACCATGTAGGTGGCCACGCCCACGATCACGACCAGGATGACGAGCATGCTCGCGGCCAGAAAGCCGAAGAGGTCCAGGCGCATGGCATACCAGGGCTTCATGAGCTCGGCCTGGCGCTTGACCACCATGAGGATCAGCGGCGTGCGGTCGATGTAAGCGCAGCCGACGATGAGGCCGTTCTCGGCGGTTTTGGTCTCGAAGACCTCGGTGCGGTCCGAGGGCGGCGGCACGGGCAGGCGCAGATGCTCGAAGACCGCGCCGTGGGAGCGGGACATGGTCTGGAGCACGCCCTGATGGTTGATGAGGAAGGCGTCGCCGCCGCCGGAAAGGTCGAGGCTCGAAAGAATATCGTTGATGCGCTGGGTGTCGACGGTCGCCCGTAGCACGAAAAAGCCGCCGCCGCTTCGGGCGGCCCGCACGGCGATGACCATGTGGGGGACGTTGCGGAACCCCAGAAAAATGTCGCTGATGTAGTGGCCCGTGGCGGCGGTGGCGGTGAACCAGGCTTCCTTGGAATAGTCGATGCCGAGCAGGTCGTAGGGGCCGACGTAGGCGATCTGCCTGCCGGTGTCGTCGATGACGCCGAGGTCCATGAAACCGCCGAAGGCGGCCTTCAAATCCTTGAGCAGCTCGGCCAGGCGTCCGGGCGTGGCCAGGGAGGCATAGGCCTCTTCCCGGGCGGCGAACCCAAGCGCCGCCAGGCGTTCGTCCAGGAAATAGGTCAGGGTGCGCCGGGTGTTGGAGGTGGTGATGGCGGTGCGGTGCAGATTTTCCTGGGTGACGGCCCGCTTGGTGACGCCAAAATCGATGACCGTCATGATGCAAAGGGGCGTCAGCGAGACGGCGGTCAGAAGCGCGACCGACAGCCACCACAGCCGGCGGAAGTTGAACAGGCTTCGGTACGGCCCCCCCGTGTCGGCGGCGCCGTCCCAGAATTGCGGGCGCAATCGGTCAAAAAGCCCCATGGCGGCCCATCCTTGTTTGCCAGGTCCTCGGGCGGCGCCCCGGGAAGGCCGCCCACGGCGACCTTCCCGGAAAGGAATTCCAACGCCTTATGGAATAGTGAATATTTTCCGCGTCATTTTCAAGGGGGGCTAGCCGGCGGCTTTTTTCGAACGCACCTTTTCGTTGGCCTTTTTGAGGGTATCGCTCAAGAGCTCGATATCCACGGGCTTTTGCAGGTAGGCGAACGCGCCCAGGCGCATGCATTCCTCGCGGTCGGACTCGGAACCGTGACCGGTCAGGATGATGACCTCGACGTCGGGACGCTCGGCCTTGGTGCGTTTGAGAACCTCCAGGCCGTCGATGCCCGGCATCTTGAGGTCGAGGACCATCACTTCCGGCTCGTCGTCGGCGATCATCTCCAGGGCGGATTCGCCGTCGAAGACCACGTGGGAACCGACCTCGCGCATGGACAGGCGCTCGGAGAGCGTTTGCACGAATTCCCGCTCGTCGTCGACGAGCAGGACCTTGGTCGGCATCTCGAAGTCGGCCCGGCGGTAGATGTCGGTCTGGTAATAGCCCTTGCCCACCTTGGTCACCACGTCGGTGACGCCTTCGATCCTGCCGGCGATGCCGCGCAGTTCGTTTTCCAGGCGGTCGAGGAGCAGGACCTTCTTGTTGATGATAAGCGACACCACGCCGTCACGGGCGGTCACGCCCACGTCGTGGCCCTTGCCGGTGATGGCCGTCTCGACCTTGGCCGCCAGCAGGAAATCCCTGGCAAAGCGGCGGGAGGCTTCGCTGACGGCAACGGCCGGGTCGGCCAGGTGCTTGACGATGAGCATGGCGGCCTCGTCCACGCTGGTCTTGTCCATGGGAACGACCATGTCGTAGAGGGCCGGGGACCAGGGGTCCTTGGCATCGGCCACGAGCCCGGACCACATGGCCCGGTCTTCGTCGCCGCGTTCAAGGGCCCGCTTGGCGTCGCGGTCGGACAGCCCCGCCTCCTCGGCGGCGGCGGCCCGGCGGAAGGTGGCGTCGGCGATCAGGCAGGCCCGCAGGATGTGGGTGATTTCGCGGGGCGGAAGCAGCGCGCAAAAACCGGCGATGACGAGCTTGTCCTCCTCGACGAGGCGGCTGGCCAGGGCCAGGCGCAGCCAGGCGGCGGCACGCTGTTTTTCATGGGTGAACTTGTTGAAAACCGAGGTCTTGGCCGAGAAGGCCTTTTCGATTTTGTCCAGGCCGAGGCCGGAGAGCTTGGCGGCGAGAAGGGTCATGTCCTCGTCGCGCACGACCGGCAGGCCCGTTTTCTCGGCCAGGGCCGCGACCACCGACTGTTCCTTGCAGTATACGCCGCTGAAAAGGGAGATGACGGACATTGTGGCGACTCCTTGGTATTCGTGCTTAGGCGCCGGGCAGACGGCAAACGCTGGTAAGCGGGCAACTCTCGCCGGGAGCATGCCAGGAGTCCTTGTGCACGGAGCACAGGGCCTGATTCAGGTCCGGATAGAGATGATCCTCGCCGATATGTTCCAGGAGGTGGGTCCGTTTCATGACGTCCATAACGGATTCCTTCACGCCGCAAAGCGAGATGTCAAGGCCGGCGCTGCGGACCCGGTCCACAAGCAGGGACAATGCTTCCTCGCCCGAGGCGTCCATGTCGTTGACGCCGTCCGCGGCCAGGATAATGTGCTTGAGGTTTTTGTTGGATTGCATGCGGTCGGTGATCTGGTCTTCCAGAAAGCTCGCATTGGCGAAGAAAAGCGTGCCGTCAAAGCGCACCACGGCCACGTACGGGCATTCGGCCAGTTTGAACACCGAGGCGTCGCGGTAGGCGCTGTCCTCGGTCAGCGACAGGGAGGCCACGCGCGGGCGCATGCTCTTGTAGAGGAAGACCAGAAGCGACAGCACCACGCCGATCATGATGCCCTTGTCCAGGTGCGGGGCGAAAACCAGGGTGGCGATGAAGGTGATGATGGAGATGGCGCCGTCGTACCACTGGGCCTTCCAGGCGTGGATGAAGCCCGTGGCGTTAAGGAGTCCGATGACGGCCATCATGATGACGGCGGCCAGCACGCTCTGGGGCAGGTTGTAGAGCAGGGGGGTGAAGAAAAAGAGCGTGATGACCACGGTGGCGCTGGTAAAGACCGAGGAGAACCCGGTCATGGCGCCGGCCTGCAGGTTGACGGCCGAGCGGGAGAAGGAACCCGAGGCCGGGTAGCTCTGGGCCGCCGAGCCGAGGATGTTGGCCAGGCCCTGGCCGATGAGTTCCTGGTTGGGATCGAGCCGCTGGCCGGTCTTGGCGGCCATGGCCTTGGCGATGGAGATGGCTTCCATGAAGCCGAGCAGGGCGATGATGGCGGCGTAGGGGAAGAGCTTCAGTATGACCTTGAGGTCGAGCTTCGGGAAGCTGATGCCGGGCAGGCCCGAGGGCACCACGCCGACCACCTGGCCGCCGCCGATCATGAGCAGCTTGTCGGCCCTAAGCGGACTGTTGCCCACGCGCATGATCCAGGTCCGGCCGTCGGTCGCGGTTCCGGCCGGGGCCTCGCCTTGAAGGTAGAAGGAAAGGCTTCCGCCCTCGCCGGGCACGGCGACCAGGAGGTAGCCGCGCAGCTTGGTGCGGTAGAGGCTGCTTTCTTCCTTGGCCACGGTCTTTTGCAGATCGAGCAGGGCCAGTTCATGGGTGATGTCGAGGACTTCGGTCGCGTCGCCGGAGGCCTTGGCCGCGTCTTCGCGCGGGGTCATGGCGGCGCGCTTGGCGGCGATGGCCGGCAGTTCGGCCGCGGCCTTGTTGAAGGCCGCGATGTCGGCCAGGACCTGGGGCGACTTGATGGCGCTTATGTCCACCTTGGCGTTGTGCTCGAACCCGATGGACCAGGAGACCAGCGTGGTGATGACCACGGCCACCAGCACGTTGGGGATGCGGGGGTTGAGCTTTTTAAGCCCGAACATGATGGCGAAGGCGGCCGCGCCCATGATCAGCGTCGGCCAGTGGGTGTGGTGCACGGCCGCGGCCACCACCCGCATGATGGTCTCGTAGTAGTGGTCGGCCGCGTCCACGGACACGCCGAACATCTTGGACAGCTGGGAGGTGGCGATGATGAGCGCGCCGGCGTTGGTGAAGCCGTTGACCACGGGGTGGGACAGGAAGTTGACCACCAGCCCCAGGCGCAGGACGCCGAGCGAGAACTGGAAGATGCCGACGAGCAGGGCCAGCAGGATGGCGTAGGCGATGTAGCCTTCCGATCCGGCCGTGGCCAGCGGCGCCAGCGAAGCCGAGGTCATCAGTGAGACCACGGCCACGGGGCCGGTGGCGAGCTGACGGCTGGAGCCGAAAAGCGCGGCCACCAGCGGCGGCAGAAACGAGGCGTACAGGCCGTAGTAGGGCGGCATGCCGGCCAGCTGGGCGTAGGCCATGGATTGGGGGATGAGCACGAGGGCCACGGTGAGGCCGGCAATGGCGTCGGCCCGAAACGCCGCCATGTCGTAGCCCTTGAACCAGCCGAGGAAGGGGAAGATTCTAAGCAGCATCAGCAACTCCCGTCACGTGGTTTGGCCAGCATCCTGCGGCAGGATGCGATCAGCTCGTCGAAAAGCGCCCCGGCGTCGTAGAGGTTGCAGGTCTTGAGCCGCAACAGCCCGTCGACCATGGCGAAAAGGATCATGGCGGTTTCCCGGGGCGGAAAGTCTCCCATGGACCCGTCGCGCTGGCCGGCGCGCACCACACGTTCGAAGATGTCGGTCAGACAGTTGTAGATGGCCGCCAGATGGGCCCGGCATTCGTTGTTGTCCTCAGCCAGCTGGTGGGGAAACTGCCGTTGGAGCAGGGTGAATTCGTGCTCCATCAGCCCCGCGAGATGAAAATAAAACGTCACGGCCTCTTCCATCATTTCCAGTCCCGAGGCGAACTCCCGGCTGGTGAAGGCGGCTTCGTACTCTTCCAGGATGCGGGTCTTGGCCTGCTCCAAAATGGCGATGAGAAGCCCTTCCTTGCTCTTGAAATGATAAAAGATCGTGCCCTCGGCGGTGCCGGTCACCTTGCAGATGTCCTGCATGGTGGTATCCTGGAACCCCTTGTGGGCGAACAGCACGGTGGCTGCGTAGCGGATGGCTTCTTTTTTCGTCATGTGAAGTCCGGCACAATTCGACTGAGTGCTCAGTCGGTTTTTTCTTATGCTCGGCCCCCAAGCGTGTCAAGAAAATAGGGTATTTTTGTTTCGATTTGAAACACATAAATTATGTATATTAATTAATAGCTTATGTTTTAATCCGTGGAAATTGTCAAAAATGAGCCTCTCATGTTCCATTGGTGTTGCAAAGTGGAGATATATGCTAATCTAGTAATAATAATTAATTAATACAATAAATTATCTGTCAAATACTGACCAGGGGAACCATCCCTTGGAGAATTTTGGGGGAGGGAGGGGGCCGGGGGAGGG
>NZ_JBLODY010000083.1:0-16505 GCF_047785625.1 Solidesulfovibrio sp. C21 | reverse complement strand
GGGGGAAACTTTTCTACAGAAAAGTTTCCCCCCGGCCTCTTCTCTTCTTCCATCCTAACTATCCGCGTCGCGTGCCTCGCTTTCCAGCAGCGTCACTTCGATATTCCGAAGTTTGCCTATTTTTTGGGCCGCGGCCAGATTGGGTACGGCCACGTCGATGGTGCGCCGGTAGCGCTGGTGCATGGTGTCCTCGATGGTGAAGATGCCAAGTCCCTTGATGCGCACCTTGTCACCATAGTCCCAGCCCGCGTGCAACAGGTCGCGGGAGACGGCCACGATGCCGGGCCGGATGCGGGTGCCGATGGCCGTGCCGGATTTGGTGCCGGGGCCGTTATTTTCCCGGGGGGAGGGCGTGTAGACGGTGATGGTGGCCCGGATTTTTTTCCCGGGGACAAGGCTTTTTGAGGACATATTTTTATACGGGGCGGCATGAGCTGCTACAGCGATAAACAACGTAATAGCAACAATAGAAGCGACTCTCATATTGCACGTACCTCCATGCAGTACTCAAGCAATGACACATAGCAGTAATAGGCAGGGTCAAAGCTGTTGGCGGGTTGATCCCTGGCGCGGCGACCATGGATCGAAGGGTTTTCGACGATGCGAGCAATACTCTCGGAGATGAAGCGAGCCGCGAGGGTGATACGGAGTGATTCTCGGTCCGTTATGAAGCGTCGCTACCTAGTGGAGCAGCTAGCGCTTGTCAAGCCGAAGCAGGCCGGTTGCGGCGGAGGGCATTATTTTTTTATTTCTATATTTCAGCTGATTATGAAAACCATACAAAAAAAGTTCTTTCGCGCGGCCATGCGGCGCGGCCGTGGCCGCGCTCCGTATTCCCCTGAATTGCAAACTGAAAGTCCGTCTGACCGGACAGGCTTGCGCCTGGCGTCCCGCGCGGCTACCATGCGCCGTGATCCGGCTGCGCCAACGGCAAGCGGCGGGTCAAGGAGTGCACCAATGCCTGTCACCCGCGCCGCGCCCAAGCTTATGGTCGAGGATGTCGCCCGCTCCGTGGCCTTTTACCGGGAGGCCCTGGGCTTCGACTTCGTCTGCGGCGTCACCGAGGACACCCGGCAGGTCGTCGACCAGTGGCCCGCGCCCGGCCGGCTCGCCCTGGCCGAGGTCCGTTGCGGCCAGGCCCGTCTGATCTTCCAGTCCCGGGGCTCCCTGACCGCCGAGCTGCCCCGGCTGGGCGAGGCCAAAATCGGGGGGTCGGTGGTGATCGTGCTCACCTGCGACGACCTCGATGCCCTCTACGAGCGCATCAGCGAACGAACCCCTTTCCTGAAGGCCCCCCACGTCACCTTTTACGGCGCGCGCGAGTGCAGCCTCCAAGACGTCAACGGCTACGTCCTCACCTTTTCCGACGGCGCCGAGCAAGACCACTAAACCATCTGGAGCCTATGGCATGACCGATTCCGCTTCCCTGTTCGAAAAAGCCCGGAAACTCATTCCCGGCGGCGTCAACAGCCCCGTTCGGGCCTGCCGCAGCGTCGGCTGCGATCCGCTCTTCATCGCCTCGGCCGCGGGGTCGAAAGTGGCCACCGTCGAAGGCCGGGAAATGATCGACTACGTCATGTCCTGGGGCCCCATGCTCCTTGGCCACTGCCATCCCGACGTGACCGCCGCCATCCACGCCGCCGCCGACAAGGGGGCCAGCTACGGCGCGCCCTGCCCGGACGAGGTCGGGCTGGCCCAGGCCGTGGTCGAGGCCGTGCCCGGCATCGAGATGGTGCGCATGGTCAACTCCGGCACCGAGGCCACCATGAGCGCCGTGCGCCTCGCCCGGGGCGTTACCGGCCGGTCCAAAATCGTGAAGTTCGAGGGCTGCTACCACGGCCATTCCGACGCCTTCCTGGCCGCCGCCGGCTCGGGGCTGGCCACCTTCTGCATTCCCGGCACCCCGGGCGTTCCGGCCGACACCGTGCGCCATACCCTGCTTGCGCCCTACAACGACCTTAACGCCGTCAAGGGCCTTTTCGCGGCCAACAAGGACATCGCCTGCGTCATCGTCGAGCCCGTGGCCGGCAACATGGGCCTCGTGCCCCCGGCCCTCGGCTTCCTGGAAGGGCTGCGCGAGGTGACCGCCCAAAACGGCGCATTGCTTATTTTCGACGAGGTCATAAGCGGCTTCCGCATGGCCTACGGCGGCGCGCAAAGCGTCTTCGGCATCGACCCGGACCTCACGTGCCTGGGCAAAATCATCGGCGGCGGACTGCCCGTGGGGGCCTACGGCGGCAAGCGCCACATCATGGAGCGCATCGCCCCCTGCGGCGAGGTCTATCAGGCCGGCACGCTGTCCGGAAATCCGCTGGCCATGGCCGCCGGCCTGGCGACCCTCGGGACACTCAAGAACGCCGACTACGCCGGCCTTGCCGGGCGCACCAAGGCCTTTGCCGAAGAGCTGGCCGCCATCCTGCGGGACAAGGGCGCGCCGGTGTGGCTCAACCAGGCGGGATCGCTTTTCACGCTCTTTTTCTGCGAAGGCCCGGTCACCAACTTCGAAGACGCCAAAAAAAGCGACACCACGCTCTTCGCCACCTATTACCAGCAGATGCGTGCGGCCGGGATATTTCTCGCCCCCTCGGCCTTCGAATGCGTCTTCACCTCGTTCGCCCATACCGAAGACGACTTCGCCCGCACCCTCGACGCCGCGCGTCGCGTGAAGTTTTAATGCCTCCGGCGGCCAGGGGGAAACTTTTTGCAAAAAGTTTCCCCCTGGACCCCTTTCAAAAACTTTTCAAAGGGGATGACCTTCATCTTCGCCACGCAGTCGAAGGAAAGAGCCCGTATATGGGGCGTGTGGCCTGGTCCGGGGGGAGGGGGAGCGGATGCGAAGGCGTATTCTTCAAATATGCGCCGCCCGCGTCCGCTCCTTCTTCCCCCGGACATCAACGGAAGGCTCCCCCCTGCATAAGCGGCAACCGCAATGAAAAGGGACACCATGTGATCCTGCCGTGGAAGCGTAAACAGGCCGCGCCGCCGGCCATTCCCGGCCCTCCCCTGCCGCCGGCCGCCCGTTTCGCCGCCTTTCAGCCCGATGCCCTGGAAATCATGGCCGCGCCCACTCCGGCGCGCTACCGCCTGACCCTCTATCTGCTGCTTGCCTTCGTCCTTTGCGCCTTGCTGTTCGCCTGCCTGGCCAAGGTGGACCGCATCGTGGCCGCGCCGGGAAAACTCGTCTCCTCCAGGCGCAACGTCACCGTGGCCGCCCTGGAAACCGCCGTCATCCGCCAGATCCACGTCTCGGCCGGACAGTCCGTGGCCAAGGGCGACCCGCTGGTGGCCCTGGACCCCACCCTGGCCCAGGCCGGGCTGGTGGAACGCGAAAAGGACTGGCAAAGCCTGGCCGCCAAGGTCTGGCGGCTGACCTGCGAGACCGGCGGGAGCTGCAAGCCGCCGGCCGGCCTGACCGAAGCCGATCTGGCCCTGGAACGCGGCCTGCTTTTGGCCCGCCGCCAGGAACACGCCGCCAAGACCGAATCCCTGGTCCGGCAGGTCCGGGAACTTGCGGCCAAACTGGCCACCAACGCCGCCGAATCCGCCAAAAACAAGAAACAAATCGCCCTGGCCCGCGACCTGGAGAAGATGTACGGCGACATCTACAAGCAGGGCGCAAGCTCCAAGGTCGAATACATGAAGGCCCAAAGCAGCCGCATCGACGCCGAGGGACAGCTGACCAAGCTTACGAGCGAAGCCGCCGAGTTGCGCGAATCCCTGGCCCGGGCCGAGGCCCAGGCCCGCGATTTCGAAAGCAACTGGCAGGCCGAGGCGGCCAAGGACCTGGCCGAAGCCAGCCGCTCCCTGGCCTCTGCCGGGCAGAAAAAACGCAAGGCCGAACACCTGCGTGAGCAGGTCATCCTGCGCGCCCCCGAAGACGGTCTCGTCCTGGACGTCGCCGCCAAGGCCGCCGGGGCCGTGGCCGGGCAGGGCGAAACGCTCCTCACCATCGTCCCGCGCGGCGACGACCTCGTGGCCGAGGCCGAAGTGGCCGCCCAAGACATCGGCCGCGTGCGCATCGGCGATCAGGTGCGGCTCAAATTCGAGGCCTTCCCCTTCCAGCGCCACGGCACCGCCACGGGCGTGGTGCGCACCATAAGCCCCGACGCCTTCGAAAAGCAGACCCAGGAAGGCCAACGCCTCGTCTACCGCGTGCGCGCCGCCATCACCCAGGCGGCGCTCACCAACGTGCCCCCGGATTTCCACCTCTTCCCCGGCATGACCGTCACCGCCGAGATCAAGGTCGGCCGACGCCGCGTCATCACCTACCTGCTGTATCCGCTGATCCGCTCGTTCGACGAGAGCCTGCGCGAACCCTAACCCCACGGAGCGAATGCAACATGAGCGACGAACTGTTCGTGGACGGTATTTCCGGCGTCGGTTTCGGCAAGGGTGCCGTGCGTATCGACTTCTTCGCCTTCTCCGCCGAAAACCCGGATGGAAAGGGAAAACCCGCCAAGGAGAACAAACAACGCCTGGTCATGACCACCGAAGGCTTTGTCGAATCCTTTGCCCTGCTCGCCGGCGTGATGGAAAAGCTCAAGGCCGCCGGGCTGGTCACGAAGCGCCCGGCTGGCGTCGGGGAAAAGTCCCAAACTCCGGCCACGGGAAACGACCCCGAATGCCCCAGCCCGAATTTTTGACAATCCGTCCCGGACCGCCTACCACCGCCTCCCCAAAACCGCACGAGGAGGTGCACCCATGTCCGCGACAACGGATGTTTTGAAACGCAGCCGCGCCAGGCGCGGCCGTGCCCTGGAAATCGTCGACGCGCTCGGCCTCATGGGCTCCTGGAGCCGCTTCGGCCGGCCCGTCCTGGTCGGCGCGGTGGCCCACGATCTGGCCCTCGACCCGGACATCGATCTCGAGGTCTACTGCGAAACCTTGCGCCCGCAAGACGGCTTCGCCGTCCTGGCCACGGCCGCCAAGCACCCCGGCGTGCGCGAGACCCTGTTCCAAAACCACATGCACGGCCCGGACAAGGCCCTCTATTGGCAGATCCGCTTCCAGGACGCCGACGACACCACCTGGAAAATCGACATGTGGAGCGCCCCCGAAGACTACCCCCTGCCACGCGGCGAACACCTCGTCGGCCCGCTGCGCCAGGCCATGACCCCGCAACTGCGCCGGACCATCCTCGAACTCAAAGCCTGGCGCGCCGCGACCCCGGACGTCGACTTCCTCTCCATCGACCTCTACCGGGCCGTCGTCACAGGCGGTGTCCGCGACCCGGAAAGCATGCGCGACTGGCTTGCCCGCAACGAAACCGGCGTTCTGTCCGGCTGGCGGCCGTAAGGCAGCAGGGGCTCCGCCCAGCCAAAGCACACAGGACGGGGGGCCCGTGGCCTCCCGGCGGGGGCACGGGGGCAGAGCCCCCGCTTCTTCCGCCCGGCTACCCCGTATAGCTGGCGTAGTGCTTACCCACGCGGTCGATGAGTTGCAGGTGGCGGTATTCGCCTTTGATTTGTCCGGCTTCGTAGATGCGGTAGGCTTCTTCCACGCATTTCTCGCAGGCGCCGATGGGCGCTTCGACGCCCAGGCACAGCGGATTGCGGGTGGATTCCGTCTCGTATTTGACTACGCCCCGGCAGTGGTCGCACAGCCGCACGGATTCAGTTTGGTATTCCGTTATGGCGTCGGTATCGTAATACAGCGTCTTGCGGCGCGAAAACCAGCCATGGGCGGTTTCGCCCTTGGGTGGCTTGGGGTTGCGGGTCAGGGCGAGGATGTCGCGGCAGACTTCCTCGATGTAGGCCGTAACCTTGGCCGGCTGGCGGATGGCTTCGGGATCGAAGTTCGGTTCGCGCACGTGGGAGTAGTCGAGGCCGGCCATGGACAGCACGAGCCCCAGGTTGACGTAGGGCAGCGCGCCCTGGATGGCGTAGCCGCCTTCGAGCACGGCGATGTCCGCGTCGAGGAGTTCGGTCAGCCTGGCGTAGCCCTGGGCGGAAAAGGCCATGTCGGTGATGGGGTCGGAGAAATGGTTGTCCTGGCCGGCGGAGTTGATGACCAGGTCGGGCTTGAAATCGGCCAGAAGAGGCAGGACCACTTCGCGCACGGCAAAGAGGAAGCCTTCGTCCGAGGTGCCGGGGGGAAGCGGGATGTTGACGGTTTTGCCGAGCGCCCCGGGGCCGCCCATTTCATAGGGGTAGCCGGTGCCGGGGTAGAGGGTGCGGCCGTCCTGGTGCAGGGAGATGAAAAGGGTATCCGGGTCGTTCCAGTAGACGTCCTGGGTGCCGTCGCCGTGGTGGCAGTCGGTATCCACAATGGCCACGCGCAGGGGGCCGTAATGTTCACGCAGCCATTCGACCATGACGGCTTCGATGTTGATGTTGCAAAAGCCGCGCGCGCCATGGACCACCTTCATGGCGTGGTGGCCGGGGGGGCGCACCAGAGCGAAGGCTTTTTTGGCCTCCTTGTCGAGCACGGTGCGGGCGGCGCGCATGGCTCCGCCGGCGGAGATCATGTGCGAGTGGGTGGTCACGGAGGCGACATCGGGGAAGCAAAAATGGGTGCGGGCGACATCGGCGGCCGTGGCCAGGTCGGGCTTGAGTTCGGTGATGCCGGGGATGTCGAAAACGCCTTCCTCGCGCAGCTGGTCCTGGGTGTAGAGCAGGCGTTCCTGGCGTTCGGGATGGGTGGGGGAGATAGCCCAGTCGAAGGCCGGGAAAAAGACGATGCCGAGCGTGTTTTTGGCCTTCAGCATGACTGGGACACCGCCTTTTTGTACGCGGCCAGCACGCCCGGCCGCACCTGGCAGGCCACCCGGATGTTGTGCCCGACCTGGGTTTGCCCTTCGACCATGGGGAAGGAGGACAACTCGACCGTCTCCACCGGCGTTTCGGCAAGGTCCGCGCCCAGTTTGGCCAGATATTCGCGCAGCCGCATGGCGGCCTCGCCCTCGGCCGCGGCCGGGCTGTAGTTGTCGGCCACGCTGCGGGAAAGCCCGAGCGAGGGGATGGTCAGGCGTCCGGCGGCGGTATCGGCGAAAAGCTCCACGGAAAAGGTCGGCCGGGCCAGGGCCGCGCCGATGGCGTTGGCCACGGCAAAGCTCTCGGGCACCACCACCTTCTCGGAAAACGCGTCCTGGAGCAGGCCGGACAGGGCCAGGGCCGGCCCGCCCATGACGTAGACGCGGCTTGGGGCCACGCGCCGGCCTTCGAGCAGTTCGAAGATGGTGTAGACCGGGCGGTCGTTTATTTCGCGCACAAAGGCCGCCACTTCGGAACGGATGTGGTTGACGGCGCTTATGATCGCGGCATCGGCCACCTCGTCGGGCTCCATGCCGACGGCTTCGCCGGCGGCGGCCAGGCCCCGGAAGGAGGCGCGGGGATCGCCCAGGGCGATGACGTTTTGGATATTGAGCGCATCGACCAGGGTCGGAACCGGACCGCCCAGAGCCATGGGCGGGCCCAGTCGCCTTGGGCCGACGCGCACGGCCTCGCGGTCGACGGTGATGGCCGAGTCGCCGCCCACGCCGATGGACCGGGTGCGAAGCGCCCGGACCAGGGTCGGCCGGCCGGCGATGGCGATGCCCTCGTTTTCGACCAGGGGCGCGCCGGCGGCGAACACCGCGATGTCGGTGGTGGTGCCGCCGATGTCGAGGATGACGGAATCCTCGGCGATGTCGCACACGGCGATGATCCCCATGACCGAGGCGGCCGGGCCGGACAGGATCGACTGGACGGGCAGGCCGCGCGAGACGGCAAGCGGCATGGTGCCGCCGTCGGCCTTGAGCACGTTGATGATGTCCGGGGCGAGGCCGAGCTCGGTGACGGATTGTTCCACGGCGTCGCAAAAACGGTTGTAGATGCGCCACACGGCGCTGTTGCAATAGGCGGTGGCGATGCGCCGGCCAAAGCCCAGCCGGCCGGAAAAGGAATGGCCCAGGGACACGAAATCGGACGCGCCGGCAAGCCGGTCGCGCAGGGCCAGTTCCTGTTCGGGGTGGCGGGTGGAAAACTTGGTCACGGCGGCGTGGACGGTCAGCCCGGCGGCGCGGCAGGCGGCCACGGCGGCGTCGACGGCGGCCATGTCGAGGGGGGCGGTTTCCCGGCCCCGGTGGTCGATGGCCCCGGGCAGGACGAAATAGTGGTCGCCCAGGCGGTAGGCCTCGGGGTCGATGCCCGGGCCGCCGGAGACCAGCATGCCCACCGGATCGGCCGTGCCCTCGATAATGGCGTTGGTGGAAAGGGTGGTGGACAAATTGAGCCGGGTGATGGCCTTGGGCCCGGCCACGGACACAATGCTGGAAAGGGCCTCACGCACGGAGGCAAGCAGGTCGTCGTGGTTGGTGCGCAATTTGGCGCAGGCCACGATGCCTTCCGGCCCGATCAGGACCGCGTCCGTATGGGTACCGCCGACGTCGATGCCGCAAAGCATGGCAAGCACGTAGCATCAAGGCCGGCCGGCGTCGAGATGGGCGACGGCGGGCACGGCGGAAAAGAGGCTGGCCGCGCACCTTTTCCGAAAGCGGGCTTCGGATCACACCGACGATGATGCCTGTCGTGCCCATGCAGGCTCCGTTTCGAAGTGCTCTTCCTGCCTTTTCGCCTGCACTGCAAGACGAACCGTTTCATGGGCGCCTGGGATTGTGAAGCCGCAGGAAGTGCAGCGATGCCCCCCGCTCTCTCTGCCGGATGTTTTATCGTTATAAATATACTCATTTTTTGATCACTGCACAATGCCACGAACAACCACCTGACGTTACGGCAGCTTCGCCACGCAGCGTTTCTCTTGCGTCACCGCCTGTTGCCGGAAAGCAGCTTGTGCCAGTTTACAGTGGTACACACTTGGAAAATGAGCCGCCCCTTTCGATAATATGCTTCCCATGTGCCGGCCCGTGGACACAAAACGGGTTCTATGGCATGATGTTATCCCTGCCGTTGCGTTCCCACGGCCATTTCCACAACCTCGTCAGGAGGGAACGGCATGCGCCTGTCGCTTCGCATCAAATTCTTCGCTCCGATTTTGGCTATCGTCGTTATCGGCATGGTGGTTCTGGTCGCGGTAAACGACCATACGACAAACTCCGCCCTGGAATACGTCGAGGGCCAGTCCATGACGCTTTTGTGCCAGTCCATGGCCAAGGACATCACCGGCACTGTGGCGTCCAACCTCAAGGTCCTGGCCAGTTTCGCCAAAACCCCGCTTTTCATTGCCGCCGCCAAGGGCAACGATGCCCAGGCGGCCAACGCCATGCTCGACACCATGGTCGCCGGCATGACCGGGGCCGATTACGCCAACATTTTCGACCCGCAAGGCACCTCGGTCGCCTCGTCCAACGAGAAGAGCGTGGGCAAGATCAAGGTGCCGGACCGGGACTACTTCCAGATGGTGACCAAAGAGGACAAGACCGACGTCGTGTCCAAGGCCATCGTCAGCCGCACCACCGGCAAGGCGGCCGTGGTCCTGGCCCAGCCCATCCGCGACGCCTCGGGCAAGCTCGTGGGCGTGCTCAATACCGGCATGGACCTCGAGTCCCTGACCAACGACCTTGCCGCGACCAAGATCGGCCGGACCGGCTACGCCTTCATCCTCGACAGCCAGGGCATGGTCCTGGCCCACCCGGACAAGTCCCTGCTCATGAAGTCCGACTTCGCCACCACCGATGCGGGCAAGCGCATCCTGGCCACGACCAGGACGGCCGTGCTCGCCTATCGCGACACGGCCGGAGACCATCTGGTGGCCATCACCAAAGAGCCCAGGACCGGCTGGCTGTTCGCGGTCGAAACGCCGCTGCGCGAATTTCGGGCCATCACCGACACGGCCATGCGGCAAAACATCCTCATCGCCCTGGGCGTCACCCTGGCCATCCTGGCCGCCATCCTCGTCCTGATGCGGGTATTCGTGCTCAACGGCCTGCGCCGGTGCGTGGATTTCGCCGCCGCCGTGGCCCGGGGCCAGCACGACCATCGCCTGGACATCCACAGTCGGGACGAGCTGCAAACCCTGGGCGATGCGCTTGTTTCCATGAATGAAAGCATCATGGCCAGTCTTGGCGAGGCCAAGGCCAAGGGAGAGGAGGCCGAGGCCCAGGCAGGCCGTGCGGCCGACGCCCTGGAAGAAGCCCAAAAAGCCCAGGCCGCGGCCGAAGAAGCCAAGACCCAGGGGCTGCTCATGGCCGCCGACCGGCTGCAGGACGTGATGCAGGCCCTGACCGAGGGTTCGTCCCAGCTGGCCGAGGAGGTTTCAACCGTCGTGTCCTCGGTGCAGGAGCAGGAGCGGCGCACGGCGGAAACCGCCACGGCCATGGAGCAGATGAACGCCACAGTGCTCGAAGTGGCCAAGAACGCGGGCGCGGCCGCGGCCAAGGCCGGCGAAGCCCGTAGCCAGGCCCTGGACGGGCGCGCCGTGGTGGAAAAGTCCCTGGCCGCCATAAGCCGCGTCGACACCGTCTCCCGCGAGGTCAAGGCCGGCATGGACGCGCTGGGGGAAAAGGCGCAGGCCATCGGCGCCATCATGAACGTCATCTCCGACATCGCCGACCAGACCAACCTGCTGGCCCTTAATGCCGCCATCGAGGCCGCCCGGGCCGGCGACGCCGGCCGGGGCTTCGCGGTCGTGGCCGATGAGGTGCGAAAGTTGGCCGAGAAGACCATGGTCGCCACCAAGGAGGTGGGGGCGTCCATCGGCGCCATTCAGACCGGGGCGCGGGACAGCATGAACAAGGTCGACGAGGCCACCGAGGCCGTGGCCCACGCCACGGAACTGGCCAGGGCGTCCGAGGCGGCCTTGCGCTCCATCGTCGAACTGGTCGACGAGACCTCGGGCCAGGTGCAGGGCATCGCCACGGCGGCCGAGGAGCAATCCGCGGCCAGCGAGCAGATCAGCCGGGCCGAGGAGGACGTCAGCCGCCTGTCCGCGGACATCGCCCGGGGCATGCGGGAATCCTCAAGCGTGGTGGACAACATGGGCAAACAGGTCGACGCCCTGGAGGAGATGGTCGCCGCGTTCCGGGACAATTGCGCCGGCTCGGACTGCTAAGGCGCGGGCCCAAAATCGCGGCAGGCCGGCACCCATACGGCCTGTCGCGACGAAGTCGTCACGAATATTCCCCTGTGGAATATATCGGCCCCCAATATTCCTTTCAAAGCACACAGCCGTTCAATCGAGATCCTTGGCCGTCCAGATGCAGCGGCCAATGATCTCGAAATCGTCGGCATCGGACACCAGGAGCATGTTCAGGTCATTGTCCGAAGCGATGGCCAGCTGGCCGTCGCGCTCCACCAGCCGCTTGATATACATCTGCCCGTTGTAGCGCAGGTAATAGATCTTGTTTTTCACGAACTGCCGGCGGCCTTCGTCGATAAGCACCACACTGCCGTCGGCGATGGTGGGATCCATGCTGTCGCCGAAAGCCCGGATGACGGTCATGTACTCCGGGTTGCCCTTGGAGCGGATCCATTCCGTGCGAAAACTCAGGTAGGTGAGCGTCCGGTCGCCCGTCTCGGTGGAGCCGCCGCCCATGGAACCCGTGGCCTCGCGCAGGGGCACCTCGGTATAATGGAGCTGGTGCATTTCCCTGGCCCGGATGTCGCGCAGCCTGGACTTGAGCGCGGCATTGTCCGCACCGGACGCCGCCGGGCGCCCCGGCGTCTCGCCGCCGTACAGGGGCTCGCGGACATGGTAGCGGCGCGCGCCTTCCCCCTCGGGCAGATAGGCCTGATTTTCCAACCGATCCCGGCCAAGGGCCAGCATTTCCTCGTAGGACAGCTCGAAAAAGGCGGCGAACCGGCGGCGTAGCCCAGGCTTGGGCATCTGCTTGCCGGACAAGATCTTGCTGACGTAGCCCTGGCTGACGCCGACAAACGCCGCCAGCTCCGCCTGGTTGGCGTTCTCCATGGCCGCCAGATCGACCAGGGCCTTCCAGAAGCACTGCTCCTCCCCGGAACGTGGCGAACCGGCTTCAGGCACGGCGGCAGGGGGCATAATGCGCATCATCTTCTTTTTTTGCCCCAGCTCAGGGGGGAATGTCCATTCCTTTTTTTGGAATATTATTCTTGACAAATATTCCAACTAGGAATACCAGTAATCCTTAGCAGCACCTGCTTGTCCACGCCACATTGTCACGGAGACGGTTTGATGCGCGAATTCGAAATGGAAGCAAAGCTTGCGGAAAGCCTTGGCCAGACCGCGGCCCGAGCCGCGCTTGACGCCCTTATCGCCGAGTGGGGCGGCTGTCGGCTGGATATCCCCAACGGTACGAGTTCGCGCAAGAAGCGACGTGACCACGAAATCCGGCGCATGTACCAGGCCGGGGTCGACCTTTTCGCCCTGCGCGACCAGTTCGGCCTGTCCGACCGGCATCTGCGCCGCATTGTGGCGCGCGTTCATTGAGAGGATGCAGACCGGGGGGAAACCTTTCTTGCAGAAAGGTTATCCCCCCGGGCCCCCCTTCCAAAGACTCTTAACGGTTACAACGAGGTATCGTTACTGCATCTGTAACCATTGAAAGTTTTGGGGAGGGGAGAGCGCGAGAGGGGGACCCTTTTTTCCCAAAAAGGGTCCCCCTCTCGCATATCACTTCCTCATTCCCTTTATTCCTTCCGCAAGGCCCGCTCCATGGCCGCCACCAACTCCCGGGGTTCGAAGGGCTTGGTGACGTATTCGTCCATGCCGGCCTCCAGGCCGCGCTCCCGATCCGAATCCATGGCGTAGGCGGTCAGGGCAACCACCGGAATGGACGCGGGCAGCCCCGGCACCTGGCCGGAACGGATCATGCGCGTGGCCTCGAGGCCGTTTAAGCGCGGCATCTGGATATCCATGAGCACGAGGTCGAAGGGCGCCCGGCCAAGCAGGGCCAGGGCTTCCTTGCCGTCGGCCGCGGTTTCCACCTGGTGGCCGAGTTTCGTGAGGGCGCGCACGGTGAAAATGCGATTGACCGGCTCATCCTCGGCCAGGAGGATGCGCAAGCCGGCGCTGGCCGGGATCTTCGGCGGCAGGGCGTTTTTCCCCGCATCACGCTCCTGGCTGGATTCGGGCAGGCCGCATTCCAGGGTCAGGTAAAAGGTGCTGCCCCGGCCGGGCTCGGATTCCAGGGTGATGTCGCCGCCCATCATGCCGGCCAGCCGGCGGGCGACGGTCAGTCCCAGTCCCGCGCCGCTGTATTTCTTGGTCAGATAGTCCTCGCCGATGCCGAACGGCTCGAAAATAGTGGCCTGTCGCGCCGGTTCGATGCCCACGCCCGTATCGGCCACGGCGATATGCAGCCGGATGCGCGCCCGCGCGACCTCGTTCGCCGGTTCGCCGGCCGGGCTTTCCCACAACCCGATACGCACGGTCACGGAGCCTTTCTTGGTGTACTTGAAGGCGTTGCCGATCAAATTGATGCAGATCTGCTTGATGCGGTTCGGATCGCCGATGAGCCGGGCGGGCAGCAGCGAATCGAAATGATAGGCGAAGGTAAAGGGACGCAGCATGCTTTGGCTGGCGAAATTGCGCAACAGGGGCAGCAGCTCCGCTTGCAGGTCGAACTCGCGCATAACGAGCATAAGCCGGCCGGCTTCGACGTTGGACAGGTCGAGCAGGTCGCCGACGATGTGCATGAGGATGGAGGCGGACTGGCGGATGATGCCCAGGTACTCCCTGGTTTCGTCGCCCGCATCGCCGTCGAGCAAGAGCTGGGTCATGCCCATGATGCCGTTTAAGGGCGTGCGCAGTTCGTGGCTTATGTTGGCCAGAAACTGGGTCTTGGCAACGCTTGCCGACTCGGCCGCCTGCTTGGACGCACGCAGTTCCGCTTCAAGGCGCTTTTGTTCGGACACGTCGTCAAAGGCCCAGACGACCCCCTTCTCCCGGTCCTCGGGAGACAGGCTCTTGCCGTGGGTGCGCACCAGAATCGTCGAGCCGTCAGCCCGGCGCATGGCGTATTCGCCGCTGTGCATGCCGGATTCCAGCAGGTCCTGGACCGAGGCCTGGAGGAAGTCCTGGTACGATTCGGGCGAGGCGAACAACACGGTGCCTTCCGTGCCGACAAGCGCCGTGGTCGAATAGCCGAACACCTCGGCCCCGCGGGCATTTATCTTCTCGATGCAATGGTTTCGGGACAGGATCATGCCCACCAGGGCATTGTCGAAGACGATTTCCATCTCCCGAAGCGCCTTGGCCAGATGGATACTGGCCTCGAGCTCCCCGGTGAGGACCAGACAGTGCGCCTCCATGCCCCCGGGACGGTCCGGAGGGTCGTTTCGCGGCATCGCCCGGGTGCGCACGGTCAGGGAAGAGCCGTCGGCCCGGCGCAAAAATTCCTCCTGGCACATGGGCACACAGCCCGAAGCCAGAGCGGCAAGCAACGCCTGGCGTTGCCCGGGATCATGGTAGAGCGCCTCGTCGGCATAGCGACCGAGCAGGGCTTCCTCCCTGTCGTAGCCAAGCTGCCGGACAGCCTCCGGCGAGACCCATATCAGGCGATCCGCCGCATCCGTGCGATAGGCAAGGACCGTCTCGCCTTGGACGAAATTCTGGAAGACGCAAAGCGCCGTGGAAAACGCCCGAGGCGGGGAAGATTGCGCCGACGAAGCACGCGCGGCATCCGTATCGCCCTGTCGTGGCCCGACCATGGCATTCCTCGCAGAGAAACTGGCAAGGGATTTTTTTACCGATACCAGTCACCATACCCGGTGGGGAGCCTGCTCGCAACCACATCTTGCACAAAAAAGGATTCCTCGCCGGCGGCGCGAAGCCCCAGCACCCAGGCCGTGTTTGCCGCGACAGGCCGAAAGGAAACGCGACGGACGCAGCGGCAGTGGTGGGGAAGATGGGTACTACCGGGAGGCCCGGCGGCGACAGAACTGGTCGCACAGATCGGCGGCGCGATCGAGGGTGGGGCCGCAGCCGTTGGTGAGATTGGCCACGTACAGCGCGCTTTGGGTCTGTCGGCACAGGGACAGGCACCCGGGGAGGTCCGGCGGCGGCGAGGAGAGTTCCGTGCGGTAACGCCCGCAAATGGGGTCGGACAGGCAGGCACCCGGTGTGGGCAAGCTCGAGCAGAACTCGTAGAATTCCTTGACCGACATGGCCGGCGCGCCCCCGCCGTCGCCAGGTGCCGCCATCCGCCCGCCGCACCCTGAAAAAAGGGCCACGGCCATCAAAACGGTCGCCAGGGACAACACCAGGGCAGGGCAGCGGGGAAAAAGCGACCGGGGGGACATGTCGGGCTCCTCGGAGACGGTTTCATTTTTTGTGCCCGACCCCTCCGTGCTTGTAAAGGCCTGTTCCCGCACCGAGAAGACTCTCGCATAACGTTCCCTTTATTTCTGACAGAGACTGTCTGGTCGCTGACCGCCTTCCGTGGTCCCTTTGGAGCCATGGGAGGTGCGCCATGCACACGACGAATACGTCCTTGCCGGTATTTCCCGCCTCCATCGGCGGCGCAACCCTTTCACACTACGCCAGCGTTGCCGAGGACGGAACGCTGTGCTTCGTCAGCGACAGGGTCTACCGCGCCTGCCCGGACTGCGGCACGGTGTTTGCCGGCTCCGCCTATCGTACGGCTTTCGACGGACCGCCGGCCTGCCCGTATTGCGGCGAGCCCCTGTCGCGGCCCCTGCCGCCGAGGCGGTTGTCATGAGTTCCATGCAGCGCCTGGCCTCGCGAAAGCTTCTGGCGGCGGTTTTCGCCATCGCGGCCGTGGCCGCCAACCGCAAATGGGGGCTTGGCCTCACGCCGGACGAGATCCAATCCATCACCGATATCGCCCTGGCCGCCATCGGTTCCCAGGCCGGCATCGATCTGGCCGAACGGGCACTGCCGCTTTTCAGCCGGTCCGCAACCGCCGACGGCGCGACCGCCGGCAACGCCAAGGAGGCAAGCGACGGCCATGGCTCTTGAAACCGTTTTCCTGCCGGCCTGGATCTCCTTTCTGACCGGGCTGGCCCTTTTTTTCACCCGCCGCTGGATCGCCGACGTGGCCCGCAGCCTCGACAGCCTCGACGAGAGGCTGCGCCAGCTGGAAAAAAGCCAAGCCGACTGCCGCCTGGAAATGGCCACCGGCCATCCCTCCCGGGCCGAAATGGACCGGGCCGTCGACCGGCTCGACAACCACGCCACCCGCCTGACCATCCTGGAAGAACGCGATCTCGCGGCCTGACGCTCTTCAACCCGCCATGGAGGAATTTCCCATGCCAAGCGCCCCCATCCGCGCCGTCAGCCTCGACGGCCTGCTCGCCCTCAATCCCCACCTCACCCTGGCCGATATCCTGGCCCTGTGGCGCTGGACCGGCCCGTCCGAGCGCCTGCATTAGGGGAGGAGGAGGGCGGGAATGCATGCGAGAGGGGAACCCTTTTTGGAAAAAGGGTTCCCCTCTCGCGCTCTCCCCTCCCCAAAACTTCTATTTTTTTGGTGTGGTAGGCGAAGAGTATCCATTTCCCTTCAATACCACCCTGTTGCCAGGCAAAACCACACAAAATGCGGGGAACCAGGGGTGACCGAAAGCTGGAATCCGCCCACGCATGGGGCGGGCAGCCAGAGGCGAACGAAAGCTGGAAACCGCCCATATATGGAG